>CAIYRJ010000001.1 GCA_903928615.1 uncultured Actinomycetes bacterium
GCCACTGCCCGCCACGCCGAGGAGGCCGGTGTTGCCACCGGCGCCTCCCGCGCCCCCGTTTCCCGCAACGGCACCGGACGGCGCCGCCCCGCCGTTACCGCCCGCGCCGCCCGGGGCCGCCGCACCGGGACACGCGCCACCGCCCCCGCCGATGCCCTGGCAGTCGAGCCTGCTCGTGTCGCTGCGGGACGCCTCGCCGGTCGGCAGGCGCAGCTCCAGATGGCCACGCACGCGCAGGCGCACCTTGGCACGCACCCCATCAGGCCCGAGGATTCGCGCGGCCTCGGCGCGGCTGATGATCACGCGATGGTCGACGATCTGCCCCGCGGCGGCGTGCCGCAGGCGGTCGACGTCGCGCACCGTCTTGCTGCCGCCGGGCCCGCGCACGGTGATGACCGTCGAGCCGAACCACGGCTGCCCGCGCACGGCCGCCGAGTGCCGGTAGCGCACCTTGGTGCGCGCGAGCAGCGTGCCCTTGCCGGCACCCTGGGTGTCGGCATACAGGCGGGCGCCGATCACCTGGACGGATGAGCGGGGCGCATCCATGGCCATGGCGCCGGGCGATGCGGGCGCCGCCATTGCAGGGGCCGCGGCGATCAGGGCCGCACCGGTGACGGCGAGCAGGGCGGGGGCGGTTCGGTTCATGGGGTAAGGCAACACCGCGGCGCCACCCGGGTCAAGGCGAGTAGTTCTCACCCCATGCGCTCCCCCTCCCCCGCGCTGGTGGTATCCCTCGTCGCCCTCGCCGTCGCCCTCGGCGGCACCGGCTACGCGGTCACGCAGCTGCCCAAGAACTCCGTGGGCACCGCGCAGCTGAAGAAGGACGCCGTCACCGGCGCCAAGGTGAAGGCCGGCAGCCTGGAGGCCAGCGACTTCAAGAAGGGCTCGCTGCCCGCGGGGGCTCCCGGAGCCACCGGACCCGCGGGGCCGCCCGGTGCCACGGGGGCAACCGGCGCCACTGGGCCGACGGGCGCCACGGGGGCACAGGGACCCGCGGGTCCGTCCACGGGAAGCGCGGGCGGTGTGCTGTCGGGCAGCTTCCCGAACCCCGCCTTCGCTGCCGACGCCTTCGGAACCCAGCGCACCTTCGCCCCCCTCAACAGCTGCGTGCCCAAGATCCTCCCGCTGGCGAGCGAGGGCGCGGTGATCACCGTTGACTCGCTTCCCAACACGGGCGTGTACACGTCGGCCGCCGGGGCACGGCTCTGGTGCAACCTCGACACCGTGCCCTACGGCGCGCGCATCACCACCGTGGAGGTGGTGCTGCGAAGCAACGGCGTCGACCCGATGACGGCCTCCCTGCTTCGCCAGGACGCCGGGCAGGCCACAGGAACGGTGGTGTCCAACGTGGACGCCGCCGCCGGGTTCTCAGGAACCGTGACGCTCACCCTCACGCCCACCAGCACGCAGCGCGTGGACGGAGGCGGCGCGCTCTTCGTGGAAGTCCAGGGCGTGCAGAGCGGCAATTACCTGCTGGCGACCTACACGGCCAACTACACCATGAGCTAGCCGAGAGATCATCGCCATA
>CAIYRJ010000002.1 GCA_903928615.1 uncultured Actinomycetes bacterium
GGCGGCCGCTACCTGCTCGACCAGGCGAAGGGCGCGGACCTCGGCACCGATGCCGATGGCGCGCTCATCCTCGACTTCAACTTCGCCTACCACCCCTCATGCGCCCATGATCCGCGTTGGACCTGCCCCCTGGCACCGGCTGACTCGACGATGCCCATGCCGGTGAGGGCGGGGGAGTTGGCGCCCTAGAGCGGTCCCGGGGTGCCTCACGGACTTCTCTCACCGTCGGACGGCGGCACGCGAAGGACGCGAGCGGCCCACCCGGGAAGCCACCAGTTCCACTTGCCGAACAGCGCGACGAGTGCCGGAACGAGCAGCGCTCGCACCACCGTGGCGTCAAGGATTATCCCGGCCGCGAGGCCGGTGGCGAACACCCGGACATCGGTCTCCGGGGTGGCCCCGAGGGCGATGAAGGCCAGGAACAGGATGAGCGCGGCGCTCGTGACCAGTCGCCCCGTGCGGCCAATGCCCGTGACGATTGCCCGGCTGTTCGAGCCCGTCGCGTCGTACTCCTCGCGCATTCGGGCGAGGATGAACACCTCGTAATCCATCGATAGCCCGTAGAGGAACGCGAACACCATCAAGGGCACCCAGGGGGTGAGCGCACCGGTTGCGGCGGTACCCCAAATCGGTTCGGAGAGGTTGCCCTCCTGCCACGCCCACACCATCACGCCCCATGCGGCCAGCACGGAGACGATGTTCAGCAATATCGCCTTCAGCGGCAGCAGCAGCGAGCGGAACTCGCGGGCGAGGAAGATGAACGTGATGATCGCGATGAGGGCGATCATCAGCGGGAACGAGCCGTAGACGGCGTCGATGAAGTCCTCGTTCTCCGGGCCGAAGCCACCCACCGCGGGCGGGCCGGGCAGATCGGCCGCCGCATCACGGACGCGCGTGATGGTCGCGCGACCCTCGGGGGTGCCCGCATCCGCGAGGGGGATCACTTCCACGAGGGCGGTTTCCCCGGCCTGCCAACCGGGCCCGGGGGGAGCCACGGCGGTACGCACGCCTTCCACCTTCGCAAGCGCTGCGGCGGTGGCGTCGGCGCGGTCCGGCGTGGTGAGTACCTCCATGGGCGTCAGCGCCCCGGCGCCAAGCCCCGACTGCTCGAGGGCAATGAGGCCATCGCGAGCTGGCCCGCCGTTCGACAGCGAGTCGGCCGCCGGACTCCCGATGTCGATCTGCGACGCCGGGATCAGCAGCACCGCGAGGACCCCGAGGCCGATCGCCGCGGCCAGCCAGCGGCGGCGCACCACCCAGGTGGCCCAGCCGGTCCATGCCCTGCTCGCGGTGTCCTCGCGCCGGATGCGCGGCCACTCGAGCCGCCCGCCTGCCCTCGAGAGCACTACCGGCAGCAACGTGATGGCCACGGCCACGCTGACGGCGGGGATGAGCAGTCCGGCGAATCCGATGCTGCGGAGGAAGGGCACCGGAAGCACGACGAGCGCCAGGAGGCCGATGGCCACGGTGATGCCCGAGGCAACCACTGCCTTGCCAGCGGTCGCCATGGCCCGCACCACGGCTTCGTCTCCTTCGGCGCCGAGTGCCTTTTCCTCACGCCAGCGGGTGACGATCAGCAGCGCGTAGTCGATCGCGACGCCCAGCCCGATCAGGCCGACCAGGAACTGGACGATGAAGGACACGTCGGTGATCTGCGTGAGGCCGAGGAGCAGCAGGAACGTGCTCGGGATCGCCACGATGGCGACCATGAGAGGGGCGAGGGCGAGAAACGAGGCGAAGACGAAGATGAGCACGGCAAGCGCGCCGACCCCCCCGAGCAGGACTTCCACGAGCAGGCTCGGCCCGGACCCGCCACCGGTATCGCCGATCAGGTACGCGAGCCCCGTGACCCCCACGGGCCCGCCTGCCACGGACGAGCTCTCCGCAGCCGCAGTGATCTGCGGCGAAGCGATCGGTGTCTGGTCGAAGCCGGGCGCCACCGGTCCGTACACGTAGGCGAAGGTCGTGCGACCATCGGCGCTGATGAACTTCGGATCGCGCGTGCCGGGGTAGCCCACGACGCGGAGGCCCGGGGCTGACTTCTCCACGCGCACCAGTGTCTGCCGCCAATCGGAGAGCGCGCGCGGGTCGGTGACCTTCGTACCCTCGGGAACCGTGGCCACGAGCACAGCCGGCGGGTAGGTGCCGCCGGCGCCGAAGTCCGCGATGATCTCCTCATTGGCCTCGAATGCCGCGTATCCAGGCACCGAGAACTCCTGGGACAGCGAGCTCGAGAGGTTGGCGGACGCCACGAAACCCGCTCCTGTGACGACGACCCAGAACAGGAGGACGATGAGGCGGTGGCGCAGCACCCAGCGCGCGGTGCGTTCCATATGAGCGGACTCCGGAGTAAACTCTGTGAAGGATTTACATAAAGGAATCAACTAGACCATGACGTCCAGTGCAAGCGGGAACGGTCACGCCTCGCCACCCCACGGGGACATCGACGACACGCTCCAGGCCTTCATGGCCCTGGTGCCGCGGCTCGTTGCCGAGTTGGCGCACCGCACCGGCATGAGCCGCTCAGAGGTCGAGGCCTTGCAGCACATGGCTGTCCAACCCCTTGGTCCGTCAGAACTCGCGCAGCGACTCGGCCTCACCCCGTCGGCGGCCACGCTGGTGATCGACCGCCTGCAAGAGCGAGGACATGTCACCCGCGAGCCAGACCCCGCGGATGGGCGGAGGGTGCAGGCCATGCCGAGCGACGCCGCGATCGGCGAGGTCCTGGGTCATCTGATGCCGATGCTGGTCGCGCTGAACGACGCCGAGTCCGAGTTCACGAGCGACGAGCGAGCGGCGATCCGCCGCTACCTCGAACTCGCATCCGATGCCGTCATGCGCGTGCTCACCCCGGATCCGTCCCGGTCGGCTGCCACCGGCCGCTGACGGCGATCATTCGCAGGCGGGCTGATCCTGTTCGTCGCGCCTTTCGGCTCGCGTCAGCGCACCGTCACGACTGCGGATGACTGCGCCACCACGGTGTTGCCGCGCTTGGCCTGGGTGATCACGCGCCACTGCCCCTTGGGGGGCTTGGCGCTGCAGGTGAAGGAGGCCCTGCCGCGGGCGATGGTGCAGCGGCCCGCAACCACCACCCCCTGCTGGCCCATGAAGACAAGGGACTGCACGATGCGGATGTTGCCCTTCGGCACCTTGCCCGTCGCCTTCACCGAGCCCTTGCGGACGGACGTCTGCGCACCGCCCAGCGACGGTGCATTCCGCACCACGGTCGCACCGCCCTGAAGGGTGGTTCCGGCAGATGGCAGCGGTGCCGCGCCACCTGACCCCGAGCCGCCCGTGCCTCCGGACCCACCGGAGCCGCCGGAACCGCTCCCCGACCCACCGCCAGAGCCCCCGCCACCGGATGTCTCACAGGGGCTCGCCAGCGTGGGGGTGGGCTCCCCGGAGCGCTCGAATCGCGCCCCGGCCCACAGGCACTCGTTGCCCTGCACGTCCACCATCGTGACCCTGCA
>CAIYRJ010000003.1 GCA_903928615.1 uncultured Actinomycetes bacterium
GATCGCGGCGCGCTGCCCGGGCCCGACCGCCTCGACCGCTGGCAGGTATTCGGCTGGCTCGGGCTCATCGGCCTCGGCCTGTTCGGCACCGTGGCCATCCTCGACTCCACCGCGGGCCCCGCGCGACCCGCCCCCGAGACCACCGACGTGGGCTCGCCCGCCAGCATCGGCGACGCCTTCCTGTCGTCCCACCTGCTGGCGTTCGAGGTCACCTCCCTGGTGCTGCTGGTGGCGGCCGTGGGCGCGGTGATCCTCGCCAAGGGCGCGGTGCAGGGAGAGGGCGGCCGATGACCGGGGGCACCCTGTGACCGTGCCCATCGGGGCATACCTCGCGCTGTCGATGGCCCTGCTGGTGCTCGGGCTCATCGGCGTGATGCGCCGGCGCAACCCGCTCATGCTGCTGCTGTCGGTGGAGCTCATGCTCAACGCCGGCAACGTGGCGCTCATCGGGTTCTCGCGCCAGTGGGACGACCCCTCGGGGCAGGTGTTCGCGCTGGTGGTGATGGTGGTTGCCGCCGCGGAGGTGGTGATCGGCCTCGGGCTCACCGTGTCGATCTTCCGCAACCGCACAAACCTCGACGTCGACGAGCTGTCGTCGATGAAGGGCTAGCCCGTGGCCACCGCCCTCGCATGGATCGTGCTCGTGGTGCCGCTCATCAGCGGCATCGTGCTGGCCGGCTGGCCCAAGGAGCCGCCGCACGCGGTCACCCGCGTGCTGGGCGTGGGCAGCATCCTCATCGCGTTCATCCTCTCGGCCACCATCTTCGCCGGGCTCCTCGGCAATGCCTCGGACGACCGCGCATTCACCTCAAGCGCCTTCGAGTGGATCTCCATCGCCGGCGTGGACGTGAACCTGGCGATCCTGGTCGACCCCCTCAGCGTGATGATGATGCTCATCATCACCGGCGTGGGATTCCTGATCCACCTCTACTCGGTGGAGTACATGGATCACGACCGCGACTACCGCCGCTTCTTCGCGTGCATGAACCTCTTCGTGTTCGCCATGCTGCTGCTGGTCCTGGCCGCGAACTTCTTCTTCCTCATCGTGGGCTGGGCGTTCGTGGGCCTGGCGTCGTACCTGCTCATCGGCTTCTGGTACCAGCGCCCCTCCGCGGTGGCCGCCGCCAAGAAGGCGTTCGTGATCAACGTGATCGGCGACGTGGGCCTGGTGCTCGGCGCCTTCCTCATCCTGCGCACGCTCGGCACGCTCGACTACGGCGAGGCCTTCGCCCGGGCCCCCGAGATGGGCGCGCAGTCGGGCACCGCCCTGGCCATCTGCCTGCTGCTGTTCGTGGGCGCCGCCGCCAAGAGCGCGCAGGTGCCGCTGCACACGTGGCTGCCCGACGCCATGGAGGGCCCCACCCCGGTGAGCGCCCTCATCCACGCCGCCACCATGGTGACGGCCGGCGTGTACCTGATCGTGCGCTGCCACGCGTTCTTCGACCTCTCGTGGCTGGCCGGCGACATCGTGGCCTTCGTGGGCGCCATCACCCTGCTGCTGGCCGCCACCGTGGCGCTGCAGCAGGTGGACATCAAGCGCGTGCTGGCCTGGAGCACCGTGAGCCAGGTGGGCTACATGGTGATGGCCGTGGGCCTCGGCGCCTACGCCAGCGGCATGTTCATGCTCATGGCGCACGCCTTCTACAAGGCGGCGCTGTTCCTGGCGGCGGGCATCATCATCCACGCGCTCAGCGACGAGCAGAGCCTCAACCGCATGGGGGGCCTGCGCAAGTACCTGCGCGTGGCGTTCTTCGGCATGGGCGCGGGCTGCCTGGCCATCGCGGGCATCCCGGGCTTCGCGGGCTTCTTCGCCAAGGATGACGTGCTCTCGAGCGCGCTCGCCTACGGCGGATTCGGGGTGTTCTGCTGGATCGTCGGGGTGGTCGGGGCGTTCCTCACCGCGCTCTACATGTTCCGCATGCTCTTCCGGGCGTTCTTCGGCCCCGAGCCCGATGGCGGCTACGACCCGAAGCCCCACCCCTCGCGCTGGTGGATGTCCGTGCCCGTGGTGATCCTTGGGATCCTCAGCATCGTCGGCGGCTGGCTGCAGGTGCCGTTCGGCTGGCGCGAGCTCGACAGCTGGCTCACGCCGGTGCTGGGCACGGGCGCCGAGATCATCGAGCCCACGCACGCCACCGAGGTGATCACCATCATCGTGTCGCTCATCGCGGCCTTCGGCGGCATCGCGCTGGCCTGGTGGCTCTTCGGCGCCGACCCCGACCGCCGCACGCGCCTCGCGGGCGTGGCCACGGGCCCGCGCCGCGTGATGGATGACGCCTGGGAGTTCGACCGCGCGTACGACGACATCTTCGTCGACCCGGGCCGCGAGCTGGCCGACGTGATGGCCACCAAGGTGGAGCCCGCGGGCCCGCAGGGGCTCATCACCGGCACCGTCGCAGTGATGCGCGGGGCATCGCGCGTGGTGAGCGCGTCGCAGAGCGGGCTCGTGCGCGCCTACGCGTTCTGGATGGTGCTGGGCATCAGCCTCGCCGGCATCGTGATCGCCCTCGTCCTGGCGGGGACCTCCTGATGCCCTGGGTCTCGACCGTCATCCTCATCCCGCTGGTCACCGCGCTGGTGCTGGCCTTCGTGCCGGCGCGCGAGCGGCGCGCCGCGCGGGCCATCGCGCTCGTCGGGTCGTTCCTCGCGCTCGCGGCGTCGATCGTGGTGCTCGCGCTGTTCGATCGCGACCTGGGCGTGCTGCAGCAGGTGGACCACCTCGACTGGATCCCCGCGGCCGGGGTGTCGTGGGACGTCGGGGTCGATGGAATCTCGATCTGGCTCGTGCTGCTCACCACGGTGGTCTTCACGCTGGGCGTGATCCTCGCCTGCCAGCGGCTTCCGCAGCAGCGCGGCACGATCTTCCTGTCGCTCATCATGCTGGCCGAGGCGGGCCTGCTCGGGCTCTTCACGGCCGGCGACCTGGTGCTCTTCTACGTGTTCTGGGAGTTCATGCTCATCCCGTTCGCTCTGCTCATCTGGAACTGGGGCGGTGCCGAGCGGCGCAGCGCGGGACTCATCTTCGTGGTCTACACCATGGTGGGATCGCTGCTGATGCTCGTGGCCATCGTGGCCACGGGAATCCTCGCCGCCGACCACAC
>CAIYRJ010000004.1 GCA_903928615.1 uncultured Actinomycetes bacterium
ACATCGACCGGCAGCGCTTCGTCTGGCCGCGGTAGGAGTGCGACGCCGGGTCATGCTGGCCGTATGCCTCGGCCTCCACGATCAGCCCTCCTGCGCCACCGTACGAGAGCTCGCAGCCGATGATCTGCTCGGCCACCACCTCGGGAGGCCGGTCGAAGAACGCCCGGCCGACGGCGCGGGCGCGGCGGGTCACCAGGCCTCCACCCGCTGCTCGATGTCGTCGAGCTGGGCCACCACGCGGGCGCGCGCAGTGCCCCCGGGGACGTCCTTGGCCTCCACGGATGCCTCGGCCGTGAGGTCGGGCACCTCCACGCCGTCGAGTCCTGCGGCCGCCAGGTCGTCCGTGGTGGCATCGGCGAGCCCCACGCCACGGTCGGCGCAGGTCTTCACCAGTGCGCCCACGGCCTCATGCGCCCTCCGGAACGGCCACCCCTGCCGCACGAGGGCGTCCGCGAGGTCGGTGGCCGCGAGGAAGCCCTGCTCCGCGGCGGCGGCCATGGCGTCGGCCTGGAAGCGCGCCGTGGCCACCATGCCGGTCATGGCCGGGAGCAGCAGGTCGATGGTGTCCGCCGCGTCGAACAGGTAGTGCTTGTCGTCCTGCAGGTCCTTGTTGTACGCCAGCGGCAGGCCCGACAACGCACCCAGGAGCCCGCTGAGGTCGGCGGCGAGGCGCGGCGCCTTGGCGCGCGCCAGCTCGGCGGCGTCGGGGTTCTTCTTCTGCGGCAGCATCGACGAGCCCGAGGCGTAGGCGTCATCGAGCTCCACGAAGCCCGCCTCATCCGACGACCACCACACGAACTCGGCGCCGAGCCGCGACAGGTGCACGCCCAGCTGGGCCGCGAAGGCGAGGTAGTCGACGAGGGCGTCGCGGCTTCCCACGGCGTCCATGCTGTTGGGCGATATGCCCGTGAACCCGAGCTCCGATGCCGTGGCCTGCCGGTCGATGGCGAAGCCGCTTCCGGCGAGGGCACCGCTGCCCAGCGGGCTCTCCCCCGCCGACTCCATGGCGAACAGCAGCCTGCGGTGGTCGCGGTCGAGCATCCATGCGTAGGCGAGCAGGTGGTGCGCGAGGCGCACGGGCTGTGCCCGCTGCAGGTGCGTGTAGCCGGGCATGACGACGTCGAGGTTGGCGCGGGCCTGCCCGATGATGGCCTGGGCGAGGTCCTTGAGGGCGCCGGCCTGGGCCTCGCCGCGGCCCTTGAGCCACAGGAGGGTGTCGGTGATCACCTGGTCGTTGCGGCTGCGCCCCGTGTGCAGGCGCCTGCCGGCGTCTCCCGCGATCTCCGTGAGCCTGCGCTCCACCGCGGTGTGGATGTCCTCGTCACCGGGCTGGAAGGCGAACTCCCCGGCGGCGAGCTCGGCCTCCACCTGCGCGAGCCCGGCATCGATCGCCGCGGCGTCGTCCGGGGGGATGATCCCCTGCGCGCCGAGCATGCGGGCATGGGCGCGCGATCCGCGGATGTCCTCCCGCCACAGCCGCTGGTCCACCGGCAGCGAGGCGTTGAGCGCGTCGAAGGCCTCGGCGGGCGAGCCCTCGAAGCGGCCGCCCCAGAGCCTCGACGCGTCGTCGCTCATGCCGCTCCCGCCTCCACGGCCCCCGCCGCGCCTGCCCGCTCGGCCTCGATGGCCCGCTCGAGGGCACTGCACACCCGGTCGACCTGCTCCTCGGTCATCTCGCAGAAGAAGGGCAGCGCGATGGTGGATGCGCTGATGGCCTCGGTGATGGGCAGCTCTCCCGGCCCGTGGCCGTGGGCCTCGCGGTAGTAGGGCTGCAGGTGGATGCACGGCAGGTACGGCTTCGCCGACACGCCATCGGCCTCGAGGCGGCCGATGATGGCGTCGCGATCGAGGTCGGCGTCGAGCCTGGGCGCGTAGACGAACCACGAGCGCCGCTCGGGGCCCTCATACATGGGGGTGACGCCCTCCACGTGCTGCATGCGGTCCTGGTACATGCCCGCGATGCGCGCGCGGGCATCCTGCATCCAGTCGAGCCGCTCCAGCTGCGCCACGCCGATGGCGGCGTGCACGTCGGAGAGGCGGTAGTTGAAGCCGAGGCGCGAGTGCACCAGCCACGCGCCGTCGTCGGAGCGCCCCTGGTTGGTGAGGCTCTTCAGCAGCGTGTAGAGATCGTCATCGTCGGTGAGCACCACGCCTCCCTCGGCGGTGGTGAGCTGCTTGTTCGCGTAGAAGCCGAATACCGCGGGGTGGCCGAAGGTGCCGAGCTTGCGGCCGTTGAGGTCGCCGTCGATGCTCTGGCAGGCGTCCTCCACGACGCCCAGGCCGTGCCGGTGGGCGATGTCCACGAGCGCGGGCACGTCGGCGGGGTAGCCGAAGATGTCCACGATGAGGATCGCCTTGGTGCGCGGCGTGATGGCCGCCTCCACGGCGGCCGGGTCCATGTTGAACGTGAGCGGATCGACCTCTGCGAACACCGGGGTGGCGCCCGTGTAGAGGATCACGTTGGCGGAGGCCACGAACGAGAACGACGAGGTGATGACCTCGTCCCCCGGCCCCACGCCGAGGGCGTGCAGGCAGCAGTGCAGGCCCGCGGTGCCCGACGAGCAGGCCACGGCGTGCTTCGTGCCGATGCGATCGGCCCACATGCGCTCGAAGCGCGTGACGGTGGGCCCCAGCGACAGCTGGCGCGACCGAAGCACCTCGTCCACCAACTCGCGCTCGCGATCACCGATGACCGGCCGCGCGAGGGGGATCATCTCCTCGGCGCTCACGCCTCCCGCGCCCCGGCGGTGCTCGGGACCGCGGCGCGTCGCACGCCGTAGTCGAGGCTGTCCACCAGGGCATCCCACGAGGCGGCGATGACGTTCTGGTTGACGCCCATGGTCGACCAGGTGGACGTGCCGTCGGTGGAGTCGATGAGTACGCGCGTCGTGGCGTCGGTGCCGTGGCCCTCGTCGAGGATGCGCACCTTGAAGTTGACGAGCGAGATCTGGTCGAGGCCCGGGATGCGCCCCGCGAGCGCCTGCCGCAGGGCCTTGTCGAGCGCGTTCACGGGGCCGTTGCCCTCTGCGGTGGCCACGAGGCGCTCGCCGTCGTGGTGCAGGCGGATGGTGGCCTCGGTGACCACCTGGCCGGTCTCGTCGCGCTCGGTGATGACCCGGAACGACTCGAGCACGAACACCGGCTCGTGCACCCCGGCCTCCCGCTCGAGGAGGATCGTGAACGATGCATCGGCCACCTCGAAGTGGTAGCCCTGGTGCTCGAGCTCCTTGATGCGCGCGAGGATGCTCGGAGCCAGATCGGGATCGGCCTCGACGTCGATTCCCGCCTCACGGGCCCTCTCGAGCACCACGTGCCGGCCGGAGAGCTCGCTCACCTTCATCCCGCGCTCGTTGCCCACCAGCGACGGGTCAATGTGCTCGAAGGTGCGCGGGTCGGACACCATGCCGGCCACGTGCATTCCGCCCTTGTGGGCGAAGGCGTTGGCCCCCACGTAGGGCGCCCAGGCATCGGGCGGCAGGTTGGCGGTCTCGGCGGCCCAGTGCGACAGGCGGGTGAGCTCCTCGAGCCCGCCGGGCCGGAGCACCTCGAAGCCCATCTTCAGCGCCAGCGAGGGCGCGATGGAGATGAGGTTGGCGTTGCCGCAGCGCTCGCCCCAGCCGTTGATGGTGCCCTGCACCTGCCGGGCCCCCTGCTTCACGGCCGCGAGCGAGTTGGCCACGGCGCACTCGGCGTCGTTGTGCGTGTGGATGCCGATCGCGGCATCGGGCAGCGCGGCCACCACCTCGCCGGCGATGCGCTCGACGTCCATGGGCAGCGTGGCGCCATTGGTGTCGCAGAGCACCAGCCAGGACGCGCCGTTGGCGTGCGCGGCCTTGAGGCACTCGATGGCGTAATCGGGGTGCTCGCGGTAGGCGTCGAAGAAGTGCTCGGCGTCGTAGAAGACGTCCTTGCCCTCCGAGAGCAGGAACGCCACCGACTCACCGATCATGGCGAGGTTCTCCTCGCGCGAGACCTTGGTGACCTTCTGCAGGTGGAGGTCCCACGTCTTGCCGACGATGGTGGACACCGGCGCGAAGCACTCGACCATGATGCGCAGGCCCGGGTCGTCCCCGGGCGCGGTGTCGCGCCGGCGGGTCATGCCGAACGCCGCGATGCGGGTGTCGCCGAGGTCCTCCTGCTCGAGCAGGTCGAACAGCTGGGAGTCCTTGGGGTTGGACGACGGGAAGCCCGCCTCCACGACGTCGATGCCGACGTCGGCCAGCCGCAGGGCCACCTGCAGCTGCTCCCCCACCGAGAGGCTCATGCCCTCACGCTGCATGCCGTCACGC
>CAIYRJ010000005.1 GCA_903928615.1 uncultured Actinomycetes bacterium
CCACCACGCCCGGTCCCGGGCCCGACGGCTCGGCGGCCTCCACCATCCCGGCCGGCGGCACCACATCATCGGGTACGCCGGTGATGCAGGCGTGCAGCGAGCCCGGTCCCACGATGACGGCCGTGGGGCGGTGCAGCTGGGCGAGCAGGCCCTGTGCCATGTCGATCATGTCGGCGGGCTCGCCGCGCGCGCTGAACCACTGCTCGGCCATCGGCAGCGGCCAGAGGCGGAGCGTGGCCTGCACGATCACGCCGAGGGTGCCGAGCGATCCGGTGAGCAGCCGGGGCAGGTCGTAGCCGGTGACCGACTTCACGGTGCGCCCGCCGCCCTTGACGATGCGCCCGTCGCCGGTGGCCACGACCACCTCGAGCAGCGAGTCGCGGATGGGCCCGAACCGGAGGCGCCGGCGCCCCCCTGCCGCGGCGGCCAGCACGCCGCCCACGGTGGCCGTCGGTGCGTTCGGTGCCTGCGGCCACCCCTGGCCGCGGTCCCCGGCGAGCCGCAGCACCTCGCCCACGGTCACGCCGCCCTCCACCGTGATGGTCATGTCGTCGGGCTCGTAGTCGCTCACGCGCGCGAGGCCGCCGGTGTGCAGCACGTCGTCCGGCGTGAACGGCCACCCGCGCCGCGAGTGCAGTCCGCCCCCGCGGATGTCCAGCACGCGGCCCTCGGCCGTGGCGGCGCGCAGCATGGCGGCCAGCTCATCGCGACCTGCGGGGCTCAGATCCACGTGCCCTCCGGCACCTGGGTATCGGCGAGGCCCACCTCGCCGCAGCGCGTGCCGGTGGGCAGCACCTTGTCGGGGTTCATGCGCCCGTCGGGGTCGAATGCGCGCCGCACGCAGGCCTGCGCCTCGAGGTCGTCGTCGTCGAACACCAGCGGCATGTAGTCGCGCTTCTCCACCCCGATGCCGTGCTCGCCTGAGAGCGTGCCGCCCATCGCCACGCATGCGCGCACGATCTGGTCGCCCGCGCGCATGGCGCGCTCGGTCTCGTCGGGGTCACTGCGGTCGAGCGCGATGATGGGGTGCAGGTTGCCGTCGCCCGCATGGAAGACGTTGAGGCAGATCACGCCCTCGCGCTCGGTGATCTCGCCGATGGCCTCCATCACCTCCACCAGGCGGGTGCGCGGCACCACGCAGTCGTGCAGGTAGTACGAGGGCTTCACGCGGGCCACCGCCCCGAAGGCCGTCTTGCGGGCCTTCCACAGCAGGGCGCGCTCCTGCTCGTCCTGCGCCACGCGCACGGTGCGCACGCCGTGCTCGCGCGCCACGCGCTCCACCACCTCGGTGGCGGTGCCCACCTCGGCGGCGGTGCCGTCCACCTCCACCAGCAGCAGCGCCGCGGCGTCGGTGGGCAGGCCCGCGTGCACGAACTCCTCCACCGCCATGGTCATGTTGCGATCCATCATCTCGAGCGCGGCGGGGATGACCCCTGCCGCGATGATCGCCTGCACCACGGCCGAGGCGTCGGACACGCTCAGGAAGTCGAGGAGCATCGTGCGCACGTCCGGGGGCAGGGGGGTGAGGCGCAGCAGCACCCGGGTGACGATGCCCACCGTGCCCTCGGCACCCACCACCACCCCGCGCAGGTCGTAGCCGGGCGGGTCGGGCGCCACCCCGCCGAGCACCACCACCTCGCCGTCGGGCCGCACCATCTCCACGCCCAGCACGTGCTGCACCGTCACGCCGTAGGCGAGGCAGTGCGGCCCGCCGGCGTTGGTGCCCACGTTGCCCCCGATGGAGCAGGCCTGCTGGCTCGAGGGGTCGGGCGCGTAGTGCAGGCCGAGGTGGGCGATGGCCATGCTGACGTCGAGGTTGAGCACGCCGGGCTGCACCCACATGCATGAGTTGGCCACGTCGACCTCGCCCATCTCGCGCATGCGCGCGAGCGAGATGACGAGCCCGCCCTCGAGCGGCACTGCACCGCCGGTGAGCCCGGTGCCGGATCCGCGCGGCACCACGTCCACGCCGGCCTCGTGCGCCATGCGCATGCAGGCCGCCACCTCATCGGTGGTCTCGGGCAGGGCGACGATGCCGCAGTCGCCGCCCACGATGGAGCCATCGTGCGAGTAGAGGTTGCGGGCGAGGTCGCCCTCGAGCAGCCGGTCGGGGCCCAGCAGGTGGCGCAGCCGGTCGGCCAGCGCGCCTGCCGTGGTGGTCACGCGGCGCCCGCCATCACCGCGCCACCGGCGCGGTCGGCGGCTGACTCCCCGGCCTCGATGGCCGTCACCACGGTGCCGCCCCGCGCGAGCTCGAGGCCGTCGAGCGACGACAGCCAGGTGGGGGCCAGCATGGCCTCGCGCATGCGCCAGGCCTCCACCAGCGGGTAGGCACGCGGCATGCGCACCACGCGCAGGGCGCGGAAGGCCGAGGGGTCGTCCACCCAGCCGAGCGGGTCGGCCAGGGCGTCAGCAGCTGCGCGGGCCAGTGCGTCGTCGTCGAGCGACCACCACGGGTCGTCATCGGCACCGGTGCCGTACACCTCGGCGCAGAGCACGGTGCGGCCCGCGGGCACCATTCCGGGGTCCCAGTTCACGAACTCCGCGATGCGCGAGAACGGCACGCGCGGGTCGTCCACCTGGATCCAGGCCTCGGCGGTGACCGGCTCGCGCTCGGCGATGAGGTAGACCAGCGCCACGGCGCGCATGGTGATGGGGGGCAGCAGGCCCTCGGGCGCAGACGGCGCGGCCGCGCGCACCACCAGGCCGGGGCTGATGGCCGAGATGATCGAGTCGGCGTGGATGATGCCGGGGTCGGCCCCTCCGACCTCCACGGCGCTCACGCGCCCGTCGTGGTGGTGCAGGGAGGTCATGGGCGTGGACAGCCGTATGTCGCCGCCCTCGTCGCGCACCGCCTGCTCCATGGCAGTCATGAGCGACCCGATGCCGCCGGGCGGGAACCAGAAGCCCTCCGGTGCACGCTGCTCGTCGCGCAGCTTCACGGCGCGGTCGGCCGAGATCACCTCCAGCGGCCAGCCATCCACCTTCTCCAGGTAGCGGCGCATCGTGCGATCGCGGAAGGCGGGTCCCACGGTGGCCCCGAACTCACCGGCCGCCGTGCCGTCGGGCGCCGTGGCGTCGGCCACCAGTCCGGGGTGCTGGTCGATGTAGCGGCCGGGTCGGATCGCGCCGTCCACCACGCGCGCCACCGGGCGGTCGACCCAGATGAGGTCGTCGCCCAGCACGTCCTCGGCCCACCCCACGCGCTCATCGGTGCGGAAGAACGGGATGTGCCCGCCCATGTCGTAGCGGCAGCCATCCGACTCGAAGGTGCGGCACAGGCCGCCCACCGCATCGGAGGCCTCCACGAGCGTGACGGACGCTCCGGAGCGCACCGCGCGAAGCGCGGCGGCGAGCCCCGCGGGGCCCGCGCCCAGCACGATGACGTCGCAGCGGGAGTCCATCACCCCCCACGGTGCCGCCTTATGGGCCGAACGTCAACCCTCATACGCCCATGCCCGCCCCCGGCGCTGCACTATCCTCGCCCGTCGTGCGGCTCGTCGTCCTCATCATCGCCGCGGTGCTCGTCGTGGGCGCCGGCCTGGCGATCATCCGGAGCATGTGGGGCATGCGCGCGCCGTTGGCGCGCGGTGCCACCAGTGGAACCGAGACGCTCTGGCTCGTGCTGCCGCTGCTGATGTCCGTGGCGCTGGTGGCATGGACCGCCTGGGTGATGCCGTGAGCACCGCCGCCGCCGACGTCGCCACGCCCGAGCGCGGGATCGTGCGCGACCTCATCACGCTCACCAAGCCGCGCATCATCTCGCTGCTGCTGGTCACCACCGTGTGCGCCATGTTCGCGGCGCAGCAGGGCGTGCCCAGCGGCTGGCTGATCCTCTGGACCGTGATCGGCGGCTACCTCTCGGCGGGCGGCGCCAACACCATCAACCAGTACGTCGACCGCGACATCGACGCCGTGATGGGCCGCACCGACCGGCGGCCGATCGTGACCGGGCGCATCTCCGCGGGCGCGGCGCTGGCGTTCGGCGTGGGCCTGGTGATCGCCAGCGTGCTGGTGCTGGGATTCCTCGCCACCTGGCTGGCCGCCGGGCTCTCGCTCGTGGGCGTGCTGCTCTACGTGGGGCTCTACACCCTCTGGCTCAAGCGCACGACGATCCACAACATCGTGATCGGCGGCGCCGCCGGGGCGATCCCGCCGCTGGTGGGATGGGCGGCCGTCACCGGCGACCTTGCCTTCGGCGCGGTGCTGCTCTTCGCGATCGTGTTCGTGTGGACGCCGCCGCACTTCTGGGCGCTGGCCCTGATGCTCGAGCGCGACTACGACGAGGCCGGCGTTCCGATGCTGCCGGTGGTGTACGGCGAGCAGGCCACGCGGGTGCAGGTGCTGCTCTGGAGCGTGGTGATGTTCGGCACCACGCTGCTGCCCTACGCAGCCGGTGCCGGGGTCATCTACCTCGTGGGTGCCGTGGTGCTCGGCCTGCCATTCCTCTGGATGGCCTGGAAGCTCTGGCGCGGTGACCGCGATCGCCCCTGGGCCGCCATCACGTTCCACTACTCGCTGGCCTACCTCGCGCTGCTGTTCGTGGTGGTCGCCGTGGACGCGGCGGCCTGATGCCCGGCAGCGGTCGGTTCCGCATCGGCGGGCTGTCGTTCTTCGGCACGCCCCTCGGCATCATCTTCTCGACCGTGCTGATCGACCTGATCGGCTTCGGCATCGTGATCCCGCTCGTGCCGCTCTACGCCGAGCAGTTCGGCGCGAGCGTGATCGAGATCGGCCTGCTCACCGGCGTGTACGCCCTGATGCAGCTCATCTTCGCCCCGATCTGGGGCCGGGTGTCCGATCGCTACGGCCGGCGCCCGGTGATCCTGGGCTCGCTCGTGGGGTCGTCGATCGCCTGGCTGCTGTTCGGGTTCGCCCCGGCCCTCTGGGTGCTGTTCCTCGCGCGCATCCTCGATGGCATCTCCGGGGCGTCGTACGCCGCCGCCCAGGCCTACGTGGCCGACATCACCACCGATGAGGACCGCGTGCGCGGCATGGGGCTGGTGGGCGCGGCCTTCGGCCTGGGCTTCATCATCGGGCCCGCCATCGGCGGGCTGTTCGCGGCCATCGACCCGCGCGCGCCGTTCATCCTCGCCGCGGCGCTCGCCATGGCGAACTTCGCGGTGGCGCTTCGCCGCCTGCCCGAGTCGCGCGTGCCCGGATCCCGCACCGGCGCGCAGCAGTCGCGCTGGACCGCCCTGGTGCGCGCCGTGGGCTCGCGCGAGTACGGCCCGCTCATCTGGATCTCGTTCATCGGCGGACTGGGCTTCGTCGGGATGGAGTCGGTGTTCGCGCTCTTCGGCAACCGCCGCTTCGACTTCGGGCTCACCGAGACCGGCCTGGTGTTCATGTTCATCGGCATCGTCGCGGCCATCGTGCAGGGCGGGCTCGCGTACCGCATCACCGCGCGCGTGGGGGAGTGGCCGGTGCTTCGCGCGGGGCTCTGGATCACCGCCGCGTCGCTCATCCTGCTCGGCTTCACCACCGAGCTCTGGGCGCTGTTCCCGGTGCTGGCGCTGCTCGCGCTGGGTTCGGGCCTGGTGTTCCCCACCATCAACGCGATCGTCTCGCAGCGCGCACCGGACGCCGATCAGGGCGGCATCCTCGGGGTGCTGGCGTCGGCCGGGGGGCTCGCGCGCCTCATCGCGCCAATCGCCGCCACGGCGATGTTCCAGGCGGTCGGCGTGTCGTCGCCGCTGGTGATCGGTGGCCTGCTGTTCGTGGTGTGCGGGCTGATCGCCGCCATGCCCATGGCGCGGCGCCCCGCCGTGGCCTAACGCCTTCGGTTTTTCCCCGATGTCGCATCAGGGACACACGGACCCCCCAAGACGGGTCTTGTCACGCTGATTCGCCATGTTCAGGCCCCTGCCCCGTGACTAGGGTTCACACCCGTGTACAAGAACGTCCCGATCATTCCCCTTGCCGTCATCGGCATCGTCGTCGCGGCCATCACCGCGGGCCAGGCGCTGCTGATCGACTGGCTCCCGCCGGCCGACAGCGTGGAGGCCGGCCGCACCTTCACGCTGCTGTGGTTCCTCTTCTGGTGCAGCGTGTTCTTCTTCGTCATCGTCACCTCGGTGCTCATCTACTCGGTGTGGAAGTGGCGCGCGAAGGACGACGACCTCGAGGACGGCCCCCCGACCCACGGGAACACCACCCTCGAGGTCGTGTGGACGGTCATCCCGTCGCTCCTCCTGGTCGTGGTCGCCGTGTACGGCTACATCGTGCTCGAGCGCAACGAGGCCGTTGCTGCCGACCGCGTGGAGATCGACGTCTACGCGCAGCAGTTCATGTGGACCTACGGCTACCCGGACACCGGCATCGAGAGCGGTGACCTCGTGCTGCCCGTCAACACCCAGGCCCAGCTCAACCTGCGCGCCCGCGACGTGATCCACGACTTCTGGGTGCCGCAGTTCGGCATCAAGGGCGACGCCGTCCCCGGCATCACCCACACGATCTGGATCACGCCCAACAAGACCGGCACCTACCCCGTGGTGTGCGCCGAGCTCTGCGGCGTGGGCCACAGCGTCATGCGGTCGCAGGTGAAGGTCGTGACCGAGCCCGAGTACAAGGCATGGCTCGCGAAGTCGGCGGCCAAGGTGAAGGCCACGGCCGCCGCCGGCGCCGCCGCGGCCAAGCTCGAGAACGCCCCGGGCGACGTGGCCGCCGGACAGACGGTGTTCGAGGCCAAGTGCGGCGGCTGCCACGCCGAGCTCGGCAAGAAGGCGGGCGTCGGCCCGGCCATCGTCGGCACGAAGCTGAGCACCGATGAGATCCGCACGCAGATCAAGAACGGCAAGGGCGCGATGCCCGGAGGCCTGGTGAGCGGTACCGACCTCGCGGACGTCGTCGCCTTCGTCGAGTCCATCAAGTAAGCCCACCCGAGACCGAGCGAACCAGACATGGCTACTCACGCACCATCTCCCGCACACGCTCCCGGTGGAGGCCACGGAGGCCACGCCCACCACGAGGACCCGCGCCCGGTCTCGTACTGGTGGATCCGCGCCGCCCTCGGCACGGTGGCCGGCGTGCTGTTCGCGTTCCTGCTCGTGTTCCTGCTGCGGGCGCTGTTCGGGTTCGAGCCGCTCTATGACGGCGGGGTGTATGGCGGCGTCGCCGGCCTGATCGGCGCCATCGGGTTCCTGTGGGGCATCGGCTGCTTCGACTTCTGGCTCGGCTGGGCCAAGGGCGCGGACATCTCGGAGGAGGACCACTCCTTCCACGGCGTGAGCAACTGGAAGCAGTACTTCCGGTTCAACACCGACCACAAGGTCATCGGCATCCAGTACCTGGGCATGACGCTGTTCTTCATGCTCTGGGGCGGCCTGATGGCCCTGCTCATCCGCACCGAGCTCGCCGCCCCCGGCCAGCAGATCGCGGACGGGGAGACCTACAACGGCTTCCTGAGCATGCACGCGACGCTGATGATCTTCGTGTTCGCCGTGCCGGTGTTCGGCGGCATCGCCAACTACGTGTTGCCGATCATGCTGGGCGCCAAGGACATGGCGTTCCCCCGCCTCAACGCCCTCTCGTTCTGGTTCCTGCCGGTCGCCGGCTTCATGTTCCTCGCGAGCATGTTCACCGGCATGTTCGGCGCGGCGTGGACGGCCTACCCGCCGCTGGCCAGCCAGGGCACGATGGGCCAGACGCTCTTCGAGCTCGGCGTGCAGTTCGCGGGAGCCTCATCGATCGCCACGGCGATCAACTTCCTGGCGACCATCGTGACCATGCGCGCGCCGGGAATGACCATCTGGCGCATGCCGATCCTCGCGTGGGCCACCGGCGTCACCTCCGTGCTCGCCGTGTTCGCCACGCCCTTCATCGCCGGCTCGCAGTTCCTGACGATGTTCGACCGCATCATGGGCACGAACTTCTTCGTGCCCGACCAGGGCGGCGACGTCATCATGTACCAGCATATTTTCTGGTTCTACTCGCACCCGGCCGTGTACATCATGCTCTTGCCGGGCTTCGGGATAATCAGCGAGGTGATCGCGACATTCGCCCGGAAGCCGCTCTTCGGCTACCGCGCGATGGCGTTCTCGATGGTCGCCATCGCGGTGCTCGGATTCGGCGTGTGGGCGCACCACATGTTCGTGTCCGGCATGGCGGCCTGGCTGCGCGTGCCCATGATGATCACCACGATCATCATCGCGGTGCCCACCGGCGTGAAGATGTGGTCGTGGCTCGCCACGCTGTGGCAGGGACGAATCCACATCAAGACGCCCATGTTGTGGGCACTGGGCTTCCTCTTCACCTTCCTGATGGGCGGACTGTCGGGCGTGTTCCTCGGCATCGTGCCCGCCGACATCCAGATGTCGGACACCTACTTCGTCACCGCCCACCTGCACTACGTGCTCTACGGCGGCAGCGTCTACACGATCTTCGCGGGCCTCTATTACTGGTTCCCGAAGATGACGGGGAAGATGTACTCCGAACGCCTCGGCCACTGGCACTTCTGGCTGACGTTCATCGGCACCCAGCTCACGTTCTTCCCGATGCACTGGCAGGGCCTGCAGGGAATGCCGCGCCGCGTGTCCGACTACGACCCGCGCTTCGAGACGGTGAACTCCATCGAGACCATCGGCTCGTACATGCTCGGCGTCGCGACGATCGTCTTCTTCTACAACATCATCGTCTCGTGGAAGTCGGGCCCGAAGGCGCCGTGGAACCCCTGGCGCGGCAAGACCCTCGAGTGGATGGTGTCCTCGCCGCCGCCGCTGTTCAACTTCGACGCCGTGCCCCAGGTGGTCGGCGGCCCGTACCAGTACGGCATCCCGGACGCGCGCCACGCCGTGGTGTTCGCGCCCGAGGAGTTCGGCGGTGAGCTGAAGGAGGACACCCGCTACCCGGTGCTGGTGGTGGCCAACGAAACGCTCACCTCGCAGACGCTCATCGACGAGATCCGGGCGCGAAACGCCGACGGCCTCTGGTCGTTCCAGCTCGTCGTGCCCGTGGGCGATGGTGATCGCTCGGTCGCCGAGCGGCGACTCGCCACCACGCTGGCGATCCTCGCCGAGTCGGGCGTGTCGGCGACCGGCCGCGTGGCCGACGGCGACGTGGTCTCCGTGGCCACCGAGGCCGCCAAGGAGATCCAGCCGAACGAGCTGGTGATCGCCACCCTGCCGCTCGCCGAGAGCCAGTGGATGCGCACCGACTCGGTGGACAAGGTGCGCAAGGCCACCGGCGTGGCGCTGAGCCACGTGGTGGTCCCGGCGAACGACGCCCGCGCCCTGGCCGGCACCTCGGCCCTGCCGCTGGTGATGGTGGTGGCCACCGAGGCAATCGGCGCCGAGGCGCTTGCCACGGTGGTGCGCACCCGCGCCGACGCCGAGCCCGCCCGATTCACCGTGGTGGCTCCGCTCGACCTGCCCGACCCCCGCTGGGGCGCCGAGGCCAACGAGCGCCGCCGCGCCGCCGGCGAGGCCATGACGGCCACGATCAACGCGCTGGTGAACACCGGCGTGGCCGTGGAGGGCGAGGTCATGGACGACGCCCCCTCGGTGGCGCTGCCCCTGGCAATCGATGCCTACAAGCCGTCGCGCATCATCGTCGCGGGCATCAACGGCGAGACCGCGGGCCTGCGCGAAGCCGCAGAGGCCGCCGCCGGCGACACCCCGGTGGAGGCCGTGAACCTCGGCGCGGCGGCGGGGGCCTAGGACATGGCAACGACCGCAGGGCACGCGCCCGCCGACCAGCAGGCATCACCGCCGCAGCAGAAGCAGCACATGAACGCGTCGCTCATCGCGATGCTGCTGTTCATCGGCTCCGAGGTGATGCTGTTCGCCTCGCTGTTCACCGCCTACTTCTTCATCCGGTACGGCGTGGCCAACGAGACCTGGCCGCCCCTCAAGCAGGACGGCGAGCCGTTCACGCTGCCGGTGCTCCTCACCGGCGTCAACACGCTGATCCTCATCAGTTCGTCCTTCACCCTGTGGTGGGGCGAGAAGAGGCTCGCGGCCGGTGACAACAAGGGGCTCATCCGCGGCCTGTGGGTGACCATCCTCATGGGCGCCACGTTCCTGCTCATCCAGCTGAACGAGTACGCCCACCTGGGCTTCACGCCGCAGGACAAGGCGTTCAGCGGCGCGTTCTACACGCTCACCGGCTTCCACGGCGCGCACGTGCTCGTGGGCCTCATCGTGCTCAGCCTGTGCCTCAGGCGCGCGTACAAGAACGACTTCTCGCACTCGTACAACACGCCGCTCACGGCCGGCTCGTACTACTGGCACTTCGTCGACATCGTCTGGGTGCTGCTGTTCTTCCTCGTCTACGTCATCTAGGGACACCGTTGCGCTCACGTCTACTCGCATCGTCCGTCGCGCTGGCCCTCGCCGCGGGCGCGGTCGCGCTCTCCGGCTGCGGGGGCGCCGAGAACGCCCTCTCCACCGCCGACGTGGAGGCCGGGAAGACCAAGTTCGTGCAGCAGTGCGGCGGCTGCCACACCATGAACGACGCCGGCACGAAGGGCGTGTCGGGGCCGAACCTCGACGACGCCTTCCGCTACCCGCGTGAGCAGGGCTTCAAGGAGACCCAGTTCTTCGGGGTCGTCAAGCGCTGGATCGCCATCTCGCCGCAGCCGCCGCGTCCGGGCTCATACCCGGTGGCCATGCCGCAGAACCTCGTCACCGGCCAGGACGCCGTGGACGTGTCGGCCTACGTGGCCAAGTTCGCCGGCATCAAGCCGGGGAGCGACGTCCGCGAGATCACCCCGGCCGTGAAGGGCACGCCGCCTCCTCCCGGTGACGGCCCGGCGACGCCGGCCGACGGAGGCGCCGAGGTCCCCTGATGGCCGCGGACGGCGCGACCCTTGACGGCGCGCGCGTCCTCGTGACCGGTGCTTCGCGCGGCTACGGGGCCGCGATCGCCCGCGCGCTCTCTGCCCGTGGCGCCCATCTGGTGCTCACGGCCACCGATCCCGCGCATCTCGGGCGCATCGCCCGGCAGTGCGCCGATGATGGCTGCGCCTGCGACCTCGTGGCGCTCGACCTGGCCTCGCCGGCGTCCGTCGACGCCGCCGCCGACGAGGTGGCCCGCGCGGTGCCGCGGCTGGAGGGCGTGGTGATGAACGCCGGCGTGCTCGGCCCCATGGGCCCGCTCGATGCCGCCGACCCCGATGCCATCGCGCACGCCATCGACGTGGACCTCACCGGTCAGGTGCGCCTGCTGCAGCGCCTCTCGCCGCTCATCGCCGACCGCGCGGGGGTGGTGCTGGTCACGTCCGGCGCGGCGGGGCGCGCCGGCTACGGCGCGTACGCGCTGGGCAAGGCCGGGCTCGAGGCGCTGGGCCTGATGCTGCGCGAGGAGTGGGCGCCCCGGGGCATCCGCGTGGTGGCGGTGAACCCCGGTCCCGTGCGCACCGACATGCGCGCCGAGGCGCACCCCGGGGAGGACCCGGCCACGGTGCCGCCGCCCGCCGAGCGCGTGGCGCCGGTGATCGCGGTGCTCGAGGGGGCCGACCCGGGCCCGCGCGTGCAGGCATCGGAATGGGGGCTCGCGTGAGCGTGGCCGACCCGCGCACGCTCATCCCGATGCCCCGGCTGGTGCAGCCCGCCGGCTGGCGCGACATCCCCATCGACCCCGTGGACGAGCCGCTGGTGCCGGTCGCCGACCTCGGTCCGCGCATCATGGAGGACCCCCGCTACTTCGCGATGGGCCTGCCGGGCGCGCTGCCGGGCTGCTGGCTGCGCGAGGGCGTCGCCGATCGCCTGGTGCGCGCGGCCGACTCGCTGCCCGACGGCATGGTGCTGATGGTGTGGGACGGCTGGCGGTCGATCGCCACGCAGTCGGCGCTGTTCGAGGCCTACGTCGAGGATCTCGCCCAGCAGTACCCGGACATGGCGCGCGCCGAGCTCGAGCAGGTGGCGCGGCCCTACGTGACCCCGCCGGACCCCGGTCACCACGCCCCGCCCCCGCACCTCACCGGAGGCGCGGTGGACCTCACGCTCGCCCTGGCTGACGGCACCGAGCTCGACCTCGGCACGGGCTTCGACGCCTTCGTGCCGGAGGCCGGAGCGGCGGCGCTCGAGGACATCGACATGCCGGCCCGCGCGAACCGGCGCCTGATGTTCCATGC
>CAIYRJ010000006.1 GCA_903928615.1 uncultured Actinomycetes bacterium
GTCGCTCTCGTACACCAGGCCCTTGTCGTGGAGGGTGGCGAGGCTCCACCACACGCTCTCCACGTAGTCGGTGTCCATGGTGCGGTAGGCCTCGGAGGTGTCCACCCAGAAGCCGATGCGCTCGGTGAGGCGCTCCCACTCATCCAAGTACTCGCCCACCGACTCACGGCAGCGCGCGTTGAACTCCGCGATGCCGTAGGCCTCGATCTCGGGCTTGCCGCTGATACCCAGCTGCTTCTCCACCTCGAGCTCCACGGGCAGGCCGTGGCAGTCCCAGCCGGCCTTGCGCTCCACGTAGCGCCCGCGCATGGTGTGGAAGCGGGGGAAGATGTCCTTGAACACGCGCGAGAGCACGTGGTGCGATCCGGGCCGGCCGTTCGCGGTGGGCGGGCCCTCGTAGAACACGTAGGGGTCGTGCCCCCTGCGCATCTCCACGCTCGTGCGGAACACGTCGCCGTCGCGCCAGCGCTGCAGCACGCGCTCCTCCATCGACGTCCAGTCGGACGCCGGGCCCACGGGCTTCCAGCGGCTCATGCGGCCGCCTGCTCCCCGCGCTCCCACTCGCGCACGTAGGCGATGACCTGGTGGAAGTCCTCGAAGGGCACGTACGGCTCGCCGCGCTCGTCGAGCCACTCGGCCAGGTGCGCGCGGGCGAACACCAGGTCGGCCATGCCCGACACGCAGCGGTCGCTGATGCCATCGCCCACGAACACGATGCGCTCGCCCTCGTGGCGCACGCGCAGCGCGTGGCGCTTGCAGCGGCGGTCGCACAGCTCGCAGATCTCGCCGCGGTCGTCGGAGAACACCAGCGTGCAGCCGTCCTCGCTGAAGATGGCCTCGTTCGCCACCACCTCGAGGTGCCCCAGGCCGATGTCGTCGAGCACCATGTCGATCACCGTGCGGAAGCCCGCCGACATGATGATCACGCGGTGGCCCTCCTCCTCCGCGAACTCCACGAGCTCGCGGATGCCATCACGCACGCCGGCGCGCTCGCGCACCAGCGCCATGATGTCGTCGTGCGGCGCCTTGACCTCGGCGAACTGCCGCGACATCGCCTCCTCGATGGTGATGCGGCCGGCGCGGAGGTCGGGCTCGAGGTCGTCCCACACGCCCTCGCACCCGTGCTCGTCGACGATGACGTGCAGGGTGTCGCGCATGGTGATCGTGCCGTCGAAATCCACGGCCAGAAGGAGCGGGGCCACGGCCGGTGAGGCTATCAGCGGCATCGCTACCATGATCGGCGTGCAGGAGGTGACCCCATAGACGCGCCGCGCCCGGTGTTCATCCACGGCGCGGGCCGCACGCCCGCCTCGTGGGGGCCCCAGCTCGCGCGCTTCGAGGGTGCCCTGGCCGTGGCCCTGCCCGGCCACCCCGACGGCGCGCCCCTGCTCGGCACGCAGGCCATGGCCGAGTGGGTGATCGCCGAGGTGGAGGAGGTGCCGGGCCCGATGGTGATGGTGGGCCACTCCCTGGGCGGCGCCGTGGCGCTCGAGATCGCCCTCGCGCGGCCCGACCTGGTGGCCGGCCTCGTGCTGGTGTCCACCGGGGCGCGCCTTCCCGTGCCCGACGAGGCCATCGCGCGCATCGATGCCGACTTCGAGGCCGAGTGCGCGCGCATGGTGGAGGCCTCGTGGCTCCACCATGATCCCGACCTCATCCGGCGCGGCACGAACTCGGTCATCTCGATGGGCCCCGAGTCGCTTCGGGCCGACTACCTCTCAGCGCGCGACCACGACCTGCGCGGCAAGCTCGGCGGCATCGACGTGCCTGTCATGGTGATGAGCGGCGAGTCCGACCCGCTCGTGCCCATGTGGCTATCAGAGGAGCTCGCCGACGAGCTCTCCGGCGCCACCCTGGCCATCATCGCCGAGACCGCCCACGTGCCGCAGCTGGAGCGTCCCGAGATGATCGACCTCCTCATCGCGGCGTTCATGGCGCGCATCGAGCTGGCGCTGGCGGAGGACGCTTGACCGAACCGCGGCACGCTGCGGATCACCCGATCGCGATCCTGGTCAACCCGCGCTCCACGGCGGCGCACCCGGGCATCACCGAGTACGCCACGCGGCGACTCGAGCCCTTCGGCCTTCAGGCCGTGCTCACCACCCGGCAGCGCGGGCACGCGGCCGAGCTGGCGCGCCTCGCCATGAGGGATCACGACGCCCTCACGGTGGTCACCCTGGGGGGCGACGGCACGGCGGCCGAGGCCGCCGGGGCGCTCGTGGACACCGGCGCCGCGCTGGCCCCCATGCCCACGGGCAGCACCAACGTGTTCGCCCGCACCATCGGGTGGCCCATGGACGCCCGGGAGGCCATCGACCACCTCGTCCACGTGCTCGAGAGCGGCCAGCGCGCCGA
>CAIYRJ010000007.1 GCA_903928615.1 uncultured Actinomycetes bacterium
GAGGCCTTCACGCGCGCCGTGCAGGCCAACCCGGTGGACCTGCTGGCCATCGACGAGGCGCACTGCGTGTCGGAGTGGGGCCACGACTTCCGCCCGGAATACCTTCAGCTGGCCCGCCTGCGCGAGGTGCTGCGCCCGCGCGCCGTGATGGCCCTCACGGCCACCGCAACGCCCGGGGTGTCGGATGAGATCACCGCCCGCCTGGCGCTGCGCGATCCGGTGACCGTGCGCACGGGCTTCGACAGGCCGAACCTGGCGTTTTACGTGGTGCGCCTCGACGGCAAGGGAGCCGTGGCCCGCAAGTGGGCGATGCTGGAGTCGGGCCTGTCGGCGCCCGACGGCACGCCGGCCATCGTGTACTGCGGCACGCGCAAGGCCACCGAGGAGGTGGCCGAGGGCCTGCAGGCACGGGGCTTCCGCGCGGTCGGGTACCACGCGGGGCTGCCGGACGAGGAGCGCATCGCCGCGCAGGACGCCTTCATGTCGGGACAGGCCGACGTGATCGCCGCCACCAATGCGTTCGGCATGGGCATTGATCGCTCCGACGTTCGTGGCGTGTGGCACTGGTCGATACCCACCTCGCTCGAGGGCTACTACCAGGAGGCCGGGCGAGGCGGGCGTGACGGCCTGCCGGGCCGCGCGGTGCTGCTCGCGATGCGCGCCGACCTCGGCCGGCTCATCCGGTTCGCGAACCAGCACGACGGCCCGGACGGCGGCCGCGTGGCGCGCGACCGCGCATGGACCGCCTACCGGGCCATCAACGCCTACATCGAATCGCCCACGTGCCGGCGCCAGGCGATCCTCGACCACTTCGGTGACACCGCCCCGGCCGCTGCCGCGGGCCGCTGCTGCGACGTGTGCGACCCCCCGGCCGACCTGGAGGCGGCCGCCAGGGCGGGGAGCGCCCGCGTCGCCAGCAGCGGAGCGCGGAGGGACGTTGCTGGGAGCAGCGGAGCGCGGAGCGATCGGGGTGAGGGTGGCCGATCTATTCGCCTTCGGCGAGACGATCGGGCGCCCGATGCAGAGCGCGAACCGGCGCCGCAGTTGAGACCGGAGGACGAGCGGTTGTTCGAGCAGCTGCGCGAGTGGCGCCGGGAGCGGGCCGACGGCAAGCCGGCGTACACGGTGTGCGCAGACGCGGCGCTGCGCACCATCGCGGTGCGCCGGCCGTCGGATGAGCAGTCGCTGCTCGACGTGAAGGGCGTGGGACCGGCGTTCGTGGAGCGGCACGCGGCGAGCCTGTTCGACGTGCTGCAGCAGGCGGCGTGAGCGCGTTCGAGGTCGTCGCCGAGGGCGTGACCCTGCGCGGGGACGACGATGGCGAGGGCCCGGCGATCCTCATGCTGCACGGCCTCTCCGCCACCCGGCGGTATGTGGTGCACGGCTCCACCGCCCTCGAGCGCGACGGATACCGGGTGATCGCCTACGACTCCCGTGGCCACGGCGAGTCGTCGCCTGCCCCCACCCCCGGTGACTATCGCTACGACCAGCTGGCCGACGACGCCGTGCGCGTGCTCGACGACCGGGGCGTGGAGCGGGCGGCGCTCGTCGGGATGTCCATGGGCGCGGCCGTGGCCGCCGCGGTGGCACTGAGGCACCCCGATCGCGTGCAGGCGCTCGTGGCCGTGACCCCGGCCCATCTCGGGACCCCCACCGCTGACCCCGC
>CAIYRJ010000008.1 GCA_903928615.1 uncultured Actinomycetes bacterium
CTCGCCGGCGGGGCCGGCGGCAAGGGGGCCAATGGCGCATTCACGTTCGCGTCCACCACTACCGCCACGCTCACCATTCCGGCGGGCGTGTCGGCGCTCGACGTCGCCGTGGGCCACCCAGGCGATGACGGCACCGACGCAGTCGGACGATCGGTGTCGCGGGGCGGGTGGCCCAATGGGGGATCGTCGTCCACCAACGGGTACTGGACCGGTGGCGGTGGTGGTGGCTCCACCGACATCCGCCCGAGCGGGGCGCCCTTCACGAGCGCGCTCATCGTCACCGGTGGCGCGGGTGGCAGCGGGGGTTACGGCGAATCGGCGTGGGGCGGCGTGGGCGGATTCGGAGCTTCTGGCGCGGCAGGGTTCGGCCAGGCAGGCCAGGGAAGCGATGGCGGCGCGGGTGGTGCAGGGGGGATCCTGCCCACGGGGTCCACCGGCCAGGGCGGCGACGGGCAGGGCCCGGGCGGGGACAATGTCAACAGCGGATCCGGTGGCGGTGGTGGTGGCGGCTGGCGCGGTGGCGCGGCAGGATCGCCCGGCACCGCGTGGGTGGTGTCCTTCCGCAGCGGCGGGGGCGGGGGCGGTGGCGGTGGCATGGGCTCCGCCGTGCCCCAATATGTCGCGGGTGTGTCGTCGTACGCGGGCAACACGTCGTCGTTCGCGCAGGTCCAGTACCTCACCGTCACGAGCCCGCGCATTCCCACGATGGTCGTCGGCACCTTCGCCACCTGGACATACAACGCCGGCCCGGGAGCCCTGTACGCGGTCACCTCCGGGGCCCTTCCGCCCGGCCTCACCCTCGATGGCAACACCGGCAAGGTGCAGGGAGTGCCCACGCAGGCAGGCACCTTCGCCTTCACCGTCACCGCCTCGGTGTACCCGGGGGGCACCTATGCCGTGAGCACGGCGGTCCCCGGCACGGCCACTGTCGACACCGGCGGCCCCGCCAGCCTCGTGGCCACCAGCGCCACGAACATCGGCCCCACCTCCGCCACCATGAACGGCGCGGTGGTGGCCGGCGGCGCGCAGGTGACGTACCTCCTGTGCTCCTACAGCACCACGAATCCGGGGGGTGGCGCGATCGATGGCCCCGTGGTGCCCGCGACGCCATCGTGGGTCGCGCCCACGTCCACCGGGGCGGCCACGGCGGTGTCATGCCCGGTCGCGGGCCTGGTGGGCAACCGCACCTACTACTACCAGCTGCAGGGAGTGCAGTCGGGCAACCTCGTGCGATCGGGCGCGGCGTCGTTTCGCACCAGCAGCACCGCGGCCCGGCCGGTGGTCACGCCCCCCACCGCCATCACCCAGACATCCGCCAGGGCCAACGGCGTGGTGAGCGCCGCCCAGAACGTGAACGCGCTGTTCTGCAGGAGGTCCACCAGCATCACCGGGGTGGCCACCGGCACGCGCACCACCGCATCGCCGGCGTCCACCAAGGGCGTGGTGCTGAACACGCCGCTCTCATGCGCGCTCTCGGGCCTGAAGCCCAACACCGTCTACCACTACGGGGTATTCGCCACCGACGCCTTCGGCACCGCCATGTCGCCCACCCTCGAGAGCTTCACCACCCGGGTGTCGCCGCCCCGGGTGGGAGCGATCTCGGCACGGGCGGTGGGTTCCACCACGGCGGTCATCGCCGGCACGGTCATCCCCACCAACGAGGCCGTCACCAGCATCACGTGCCGGGTCATCGCGGGCCCCGGCAACCCGGCGCAGGGCACCCCCGTGGCGGCCACGCCGTCTGATCTGCCGCCAGCGCCCAGGAAGCAGGCGGCCACGTGCAACCTGTCGGGCCTCACGCCGTCCACCACCTACCTGGTGCGCATGGAGGCCACCGATGTCTCCGGCACAGCGGCGTCGGGCAACGTGGTGACCCTCACCACCTCGGCCAGCGGGCCGGCGCCCACCCCGCCCGGGCCCGCGGTGGCGCCCACCGTGGACATCGTCTCGGCCACCCCCCGGACGGGCAGCCGCATCGAGGTGGGGGTGCGCGTGAACCGTGCCGGCACCATCCGGGCGACGGGCACGCTGGCCCGGGGGACGCAGGCCTCGGGCGCGCGTGCCACGGCTGCAGCGCGCGCGACGGCACCGGCCTGCAGCGCCGTGCGCGCGGTGAAGGGCGCGGGCACGTTCACGGTGTCGTGCC
>CAIYRJ010000009.1 GCA_903928615.1 uncultured Actinomycetes bacterium
CATTGGCGCGACCCTCACCGGCGCGTATCTCGAGGGCGCGGACCTCACCGGCGCGAACCTCATCAGCGCGAACCTCACCGGCGCGAACCTCACCGGCGCGAGGTTCACCAACGCGAACCTCACCAGCGCGAACCTCACCAGCGCGTACTGGTTCAACACCATCTGCCCCAGCGGCATGGTGACCAACACCGGCTGCTGACCGGCCGGCCCTCAAAGGACTCCCCATGCGCCTCCGCACCACCGCCATCCTCGCCACCACCGCTGCGGCGGCGTCGATTGTTCTCCTCTCAGGATGCGGAGGCAGCGCGTCTGAGGCCAGCCCATCCACCGCGACCTCCACGACCGCCAAACTCAAGGCGGCATCACGCGCAGGGAACAGGCTGGACTGCTATCCGAACTGCCAGGACGCGAACCTCATCGGCGCGGACCTCAGGGGCGCGGATCTCACCCGCGCGGTCTTCACGGTCGCGAACCTCACTAGCGCGAACCTCAGGGGCGCGAACCTCTTCGGCGCGAACCTCACCAGCGCGAACCTCTTCGGCGCGATTCTCTCCGGCGCGATTCTCTCCAGCGCGTACCTCCCCTTCGCGAAGCTCACCTACGCGAACCTCTCCGCCACGAACCTCGTCGACGCGAACCTCCGCGGCGCGAACCTCACCAATGCGAACCTCACCGACGCGAACCTCATCGACGCGAACCTCACCGAAGCGAACCTCAGGAATGCGAACCTCAGGGGTGCGAACCTCAGGGGTGCGAACCTCACCGGTGTGACCTGGAGCAGCACCACCTGCCCCGACGGCACGATGACCGACACCGGCTGCTGATCGACTGACCACCCAAGGACTCCCCATGCGACTTCGCACCACTGCCATCCTCGCCACCGTCGCCGCAGCGACGTCGATCGTGCTCCTCGCAGGATGCGGAGGCAGCGCGTCTGAAGCCAGCCCGTCCACGCCGACGTCCACGATCGCCGCACGCCAGGCAGCGGGGCAGGGCCCGCCCGGGTGCCTCCCCAACTGCGCGAATGCGAACCTCACTTACGCGGACCTCCAGAACACGAACCTCCAGAACGCGAACTTCGCTGGCGCCAACCTCATGTACGCGAAGCTGACCGGCGCGGACCTCGCCGGCGCGGACCTCACCGGTGCGCTCCTGGTCAGGGCGAACCTCATGAGGTCGAACCTCATCGGCACGCGCCTCACGGGAGCAGACCTCATGAACGCGGACCTCATCAGCGCGAACCTCACCGGGGCGGACCTCACCGGGGCTGACCTCAGCAGGGCGAGCCTGGCCAACGCCAACCTCACTCGCGCGAACCTCACTCGCGCGAAGATCTCGTGGACGGACTTCACGAACGCGATCTGGGGGTCCACTACCTGCCGCGACGGCACGGTGAGAGACCGCTGCATCCTGTGACCCCCGGGACCTCCCTAGCTGCGGGGCACGGACACCAGGAATGACTTGACGACGCCCTCGCCGTAGCGCGCGGTGAGGCGCGCTCCTGACTTCGACGACATCAGCACGCCGGTGCCGCCGCGCGCGGCCTTCTTGCCATAGAGCTTGCGCGCCTTCGACACCGGGTCGCCCGGCTTGAGGCCCTTCGCGGTGAGCCACTGCTGGCCCGTGAGCACGGCTGCGCGCACGCGCGATTCCGGCCCGCAGGGGTCGGCGCCCGGGGCGGGGGCGAAGGTCATGATGGCGCCGAGGCTCGCCCAGGTGACGCGGCAGTTGCCGTAGGTGGCGCGCTTGGCGCCGGTGCCGTAGGCCTTCTCGGCTGCGGCGAGCGTGCCCGTGCGGCCGGCCAGGGTGCCCATGCGCACCGCGCCCTTGCGCGTGACCAGAACCGACAGCGGGCCGGACGGCGCGCCGGACGCCACCGAGCGCAGCGTGGTGGTCTGGGGCTCGAGCCCGTTGTGGCGCAGCATCGACGCGTAGAGGCCGAGGATCTTCTCGGTGTACCCGCCGCCCGTGGCCCAGTTGCCGTTGCCCATGGCCTCCCAAGTTGGGGCCTTGCCGTAGGGGCGCACCATCGTGAAGCGCTTGTCGGTGAGCGGTCGGGCCACCTTGAGCGGGTCGGCGGCGGGATCGGCGTAGGCCCACAGGTGCTGGATCTGCGCGCGCACGCCCTCCTCGGGCGTGGCGAAGATGTTGCCGCGGCTGCAGGAGTCGCATGCACCCAGCCCGGAGAAGTTGTTGTCGGTGGGCTTCACCATCGAGCCCTCGTACCGGAACCATCCGGTCTCGAGGATCGACTGCGCGAACGCGATGTCGCCGCGCACGTTCTGGGCATTGCCCTCATCCACGAAGATGCGCGCCAGGTCGGCGATGGGGATCGTGATGGCGGGGGTGATCTTCTGCTTCGCGAACCACGAGGCGATCTGGTCGCCGGTGAGGCGCGACTGGCCCATGACGGGGGTCACCGAGGTGACCGGCGTGGTGCCGCCCGTGGTGCTCGTGGGCGGCGTGGTTGCGGTGCCGCCCGGCGGGGCGGGCGCCTGCGGCTGCGGTACGGCCTGTGCAGCAAGGCCCGCTGGCAGGGCGAGCGTCAGCGCCGCGGCGATGAGGACGGGGTAGCGCACGGGGGGCGATGCTAGGCCAAGAATCCCGCGGACCCCGCATTACCCGTTGCGGGCATTACAGGACCCTTACGCCGGTAGCCTCACCATATGCAGGAGATTTCCCTTGCCACAGGGGCGCAAATGCGCGTGATGCGCCCCGGTCTCGGCACCGTCGTGATGTGCGTGAACGGCGGCGGCGCGAG
>CAIYRJ010000010.1 GCA_903928615.1 uncultured Actinomycetes bacterium
CTACCGCGCGGGCTCGCCGGCCAGCTACCGGCCCGACGAGGTGGAGAACGTGCGGCTGGTGCCGCTTGCCGAGGCCGAGGCAATGCTCAGCCACGATGGCGAGAAGGCCATCATCCGCGCCGCTCGCCGCCGCGTGCGCGACCTGAGCACGGATGGCTTCCTCGCCGTGCGTGACGCGCTCACGCGCGATCGCCTCATCGCGGCGGTCGCGTAGCCGCATGTTCGCCCTCAACTTCTACTCGCCCCTCTTCATCGACCAGCTGCGCAAGGGGCGCAAGACCGCCACCATCCGCCTGGGCGACAAGCGCCGCAAGTACGAGCGCGGCCAGCTGGTGTGGGTGACCGTCGGGCACCGCCACGGCCCGCGCCAGCGCCTGTTCACGGCGATCATCGACGATGTCACCTACAAGCGGGTGGGCGACCTCACGCAGCGCGAGATCGAGCGCGACAACCCCGAGTTCCGCCTCGTCGAGGACACCATGCAGTTCCTCACGCACATCTACTCGCGTGACATCACCGAGGACGACGAGGTGACCGTGGTGCACTTCAGCGAGGTCATCGAGTTCCCGCCGCTGGACTGACCCGCGCGGTCCTGCATGCCGACTGGAGCATGCGACCACAGGCCCGGTGGGTGGTGCGAGGCGAGGACCGAGGTGATGGATGGACGCTCACGGCACCCGAGAGATGGGATGCCGCGCGCCACATGGCCGTCATCCTCGAGCCCGGTGCCGACGCCGTGGTGGCCGGCTTCGACGTGCCCCTGGGCGTGCCGACCGCGTGGGCGGCGCAGGCGGGCCTGCGGTCGTTCCGGGATGTTCTCGGGCTGATCGGGGACGACGCCTGGCCCGAGCTGCTCGAGCCGGCGGAGTCGCCGGGGCAGGTGGGGGTACGGCGTCCGTTCTACCCGCGCGCGCCCGGTGGCTCGCGGCGCGACCACCTGGTGCAGGGGCTCGGGCTGGCCTCGGCCGACGACCTGCTGCGCGCCTGCGACCGCCCGGTGCCCGGCGTGATGGGCGCGGCGTCGCCGGTGTTCTGGCTGGTGGGGGCCCAGCAGGTGGGCAAGGCCGCCATCAGCGCGTGGCGCGAGGTGGTGGCGCCCGCGGCAGCGGCGGCGGCGCACGTGCGCCTGTGGCCCTTCGACGGCGATCTCCCCGGCATGGTGGCCGCCGGCATGTCGGTCATCTGCGAGTGCTACCCGCGCGCGGCGTACGAGTGGCCCCTGGGCTTTCCCCGCACGGGCTGGAGCAAGCGCCGGCAGGCCGACCGCCGCGCCCGTGCCGCGGACGCCCTCGCGTGGATCGCCGGGTCGGGCGTGCCCGTGCGCCCCGATCGCGGCATGCGCGCCGCGCTGGACGACGGCTTCGGACCGGCGCCCGCGGGCGAGGACCCCTTCGACGCCACCATGGGCGCCCTGCAGGTGATCGCGGTGCTCGAGGGGCTCGTGCCCGCGGGGCCGGATCCCGCCATGCCGGATGCCCAGCGCGCGGTGGAGGGGTGGATCCTCGGGCGGCCCCCCCAGGCCTAGCCGGTGCCGAGCGTGACGGCCGTCATCGAGATGCCCGTGGCGTTCACCGCGACGTTGCAGGGGCTGTCCTCGGTGAGGCGCAACCGCAGTTGGTAGGTGCCCGCCGCCAGGTCGACGGGCCCGTTCACGTCGGATGCGATGCCGATGATCGTCATGAGGTCCTTGACGGCGGGCGCGTTCATCATCGGCCCGGAGGTGACCGACGCCACGCTCGCCCCGCCGCTCCAGACCTCTGCGGTGAGCTGGATCGGCACCGTCCCCGCGGCCACGACCTGCGCGGTCGCCGCCAGCTGCACCCGGCTCGTCGCAGAGAGGGTGAGGTTCTGGCTGATGAGGTCACTCGGCGAACAAGATGCGACGCCCCCGCTGGCCTGCGTCCACATCCGCCCCTGGGTGGGCCCGGCCGGTCCGGTGGCGCCGGTCGCCCCCGTCGCGCCGGTGGCCCCCACGGGTCCCGCGGGCCCCTGCGGACCGGCCGGGCCCTGCGCCCCGGTGGCGCCGGTGGGCCCGGTGGCCCCCGTGGCGCCGACCTCGCCCTCGTACCCGCGCGGGCCACGCGGCAGCTGGCCCTTCTTGAAGTCGACGGCCATGAGCGAGCCGTCCTTCACCTTCTTCGAGGTGACCGCCGCGTTCCTCAGCTGCGCCGTGCCCACGGAGTTGGGCTGGAGGGCCACCACGGCGTAGCCGGTGCCACCGAGGGCGACGGCCAGCGCGACGAGCGCGATGATCGGCGCGGGGGAGATCCATGTTCTGAAGGGGTTGCGGCGCATCGCGGGGGCGGGTCGATTGCGCGTGGAATCTACCCCGCGTCACCCGCGTGCGCCAAGCCCTGCGCCGGGGGTCAGCCCGGCTGCGGAACGATCCTGATGTACGGCTTGGGCTCCTCCCAGCCGTCGGGCCAGATCTCCTTCGCCTCGTCGTTGCTCACCGTGCCCGCGATGATCACCTTGTCGCCCTGCTGCCACTGGGCGGGGGTGGCCACGCGATGCTTCGCCGTGAGCTGCAGCGAGTCGATCACGCGCAGCACCTCGTCGAAGTTGCGGCCGGTGGTCATCGGGTAGACGAGCAGCAGCTTGAGCTTCTTGTCCGGGCCGATGACGAACACGTTGCGCACGGTCTGGTTGTCGGCGGGCGTGCGCACCAGGGGGTCGCCCTCCACCTCGGCCTCGAGCATGCCGTAGGCCTTCGACACCGCGAAGTCGGCGTCGCTGATGATGGGGTAGTTGGGCGCGGTGCCCTGGGTCTCCGCGATGTCCTTCGCCCACTCCTCGTGGCGGTCGAGGGGATCCACCGAGAGGCCGATGATCTTCACCCCGCGCGCGTCGAACTCCGGCTTGATGCGGGCCATGTAGCCGAGCTCGGTGGTGCACACCGGCGTGAAGTCCTTCGGGTGCGAGAAGAGCACCGCCCACGAGTCGCCGATCCAGTCGTGGAAGCTGATCGTGCCCTCGGTCGTCTCGGCCGTGAAGTCGGGCACCGTCTGGTTGATGCTGAGTCCCATGAGTCCTCCTGTCGGGCCCCGGTGGCCCATTGACAGAAGTTATGCAAGCGAACAGCACTCGTTATGGCAAGGGGCGGCGGCCCGATGCGACGCGGGCGCGAGCCGCGGTGATTCGCGGCCCGCGCCCGGCGGTCCAGCGGAGAGGGGGGGATTTGAACCCCCGTCGGACCGTATAGCCCGAAACGGTTTTCGAGACCGCCGCATTCGACCGCTCTGCCACCTCTCCGCGCGGGAGCGTACCAGCGCCGGTGCTATACGATCCCGCGGCCCGGAGAGGTGTCCGAGCGGTCTAAGGAGCGCGACTGGAAATCGCGTAGTCGGGTATTCCCCGGCTCGAGGGTTCAAATCCCTCCCTCTCCGCTGACCGGGGTGCGAGGGGGTGGTACTCTCTCGCGCCCCGGGCAGTTAGCTCAGCGGGAGAGCGCCCGCCTCACACGCGGGAGGTCACTGGTTCAATCCCAGTACTGCCCATTCCCCTCGGTCCGCCAGGGCCACGCGCCTATGAGTCCGCCCCGGAGTCACTGGTGGAATCCCCACCGGCAGCGCCCCGGGACTTCCGCGCCCGCCCTGTCTTCGCGGCCAGCACGAACACCCGTGCCAGGCCCACCACCGCGATGAGGTCGAACAGCATCTGCACGGTCACGACCCAACGGGCCGTGACGGAGTTGGCGGCGATGTCGCCGAAGCCGGTCGTGGAGAGGGTGGTGACCGTGAAGTAGATGGCGTTGCTCTTGTCGAGGGGCTCCGTGAAGGCCGCGGGATTCGACACCGACATCGCGGCATACGTGAGGCTGAACACCATCACGAGAAGGGTCACGAGCACGAAGAGGCTCGTCGCGGCGCGCACCTCGGGATAGGGATCGCGCACGGTGCGAAAGAGTTCCCAGCTGATCATCCCGGCCAGCAGGACGACGCCGAAGGTGAGGCCCACGCCGGGGGTTCCGCTCGCGAGGTCCTCGGCGGGGACGATGACGTAGATCACGATGATGATCGCGAGCGATAGCGCCGTGCGCAGCACGGCGTGGCCGAGCACGCGCCTGCGCTCGGATGCGCTCAGGTCGGCGTACACCGCGTGTGCCTCGTTGCTCATCGCCATGGGACATGAGGCTAATCACGACCCCGGACCCTCCCCGTCCCGGTAGGCTCATCTCATGCCGCGAGCCCGGGTAATCGCAGCCGCAGCCTGCACCACGGCCCTGTTGTCGCTCCCGGCGATGGCCGTGGGGGGATCGCCCCAGCAGTCCCCGCCGGACGCCACCGCTGACGTCGGCGTGGCGCGCGACACCGCCGGCCTGCAGGCGTTTGCACGCAGCGTGTCGACGCCCGGCAGCCCCGACTACCGCGAGTACCTGACCATCCCGCAGGTGGCCGCCCGCTTCGGGGCGTCCCCCGCCGCCGTGCGGGCCGTGCGCGCGCGCCTCGCGAAGGCCGGATACCGCAACGCACGCCTCGACGTGACGCGGGGCTTCCTCACCGTGGACGTCCCCGCCCAGGGGGCGCAGGAGCTGCGCCGCGTCGCCGGATCGCTCGGCCCCCTCGTGACCGGCGTGGAGCTGAGCACGCGCCCGCCCACCCCGAACGGCATCGCCAACACGCCCACCCCCGGTGGCTGGCCCAGCCGCACGGGCACCGCCAGCGGCTGCGCGGAGGGCACGTCAATCCCGGTACCGCGCGACGCCCCGCAGCAGGCCCAGTACCCCAACTCCCTCGCCTACGTGCCCAATCAGTTCCAGACGGCCTTCGGATTCGCGCCGCTGCACCGGCAGGGCATCCGTGGACAGGGCTCGCACGTGGCCGTGCTGCAGTTCGGGGCGGGCTACAAGCCGGGTGACATCACCGCCTTCGCCCGGTGCTTCGGCCTCGGCACGCCCGACGTGCGCACCGTGCTCGGGGACATCCCCGTGCCCAACGATCCGGCGCTGTCCTCGGGCACCGCCGAGGCCACGCTCGACATCCAGTCAGTCATCACCGGGGCGCCGGACGCCCGCGTGAGCGTGGTGGAGGGCAGCGCGAACGCCTCCACGGCCGAGCTCTTCTCGATGGCCCTGGATGCCCGCAGGATGGGTGGCCTGCCCGATGCCATCTCGTCGAGCTACGGC
>CAIYRJ010000011.1 GCA_903928615.1 uncultured Actinomycetes bacterium
CCCCACCCCGGCCGTCGCCTTGGCGATGGCCTGGTCGAGGTCCGAGATGAGGTCCTCGACGTTCTCGATGCCCACCGACAGGCGCACCGTCTCGGGCCGCACGCCGGCGAGCGAGAGCTCCTCGTCGTTCAGCTGCGAGTGGGTGGTGGTGGCCGGGTGGATGGCCAGGGACTTGGCGTCGCCGATGTTCGCCAGGTGGCTGAACAGGTCGAGGTTGGAGATGAACGCCTGGCCGGCGTCGCGACCACCGCGGATGCCGAAGGTGAGGATGGCGCCGTAGCCGCCATCGAGCACCCTGTTGGCCAGCTCGTGGTACTTCGACGAAGACAGCCCCGGGTAGTCGACCCACTCCACCTCGGGGTGCGCCTCGAGGTGCTTGGCGATGGCCATGGCGTTGCTGCAGTGACGCTCCATGCGCAGGTGCAGCGTCTCGATGCCCTGCAGGATGAGGAACGCGTTGAACGGCGACAGCGCCGCGCCGATGTTGCGCAGCAGCACGGTGCGGATGCGACCGATGTACGCGGCGGGCCCGAGGGCGTCGCTCCACACCACCCCGTGGTAGCTGGGATCGGGCTTCGTGAGGCCGGGGAAGCGGTCGGTGTTGCCCACCCAGTCGAAGTTGCCGCTGTCCACGATGATGCCGCCGATCGACGTGCCGTGGCCGCCGATGAACTTCGTGAGCGAGTGCACCACGATGTCGGCGCCCTGCTCGAAGGGACGGCAGAGGATCGGCGTGGCCACCGTGTTGTCGACGATGAGCGGGACGCCCACGGCGTGGGCGGCGTCGGCCCACGCCTGCAGGTCGATCACGTCGAGGCTCGGGTTGCCGAGCGACTCCACGAACACCGCGCGGGTGTTCTCGTCGGCCAGGCGCGCCACCGAGGCGGGGTCGTCCTGGTCGGCGAAGCGCACCTCGATGCCGAACTGCGGCAGCGTGTGCGCGAACAGGTTGTAGGTGCCGCCGTAGAGCTGCGGCTCGGCGATGACGTTGTCACCGGCGCGGCAGACGTTCATGAGCGAGTAGGCCACGGCCGCCTGGCCCGAGGCCAGCGCGCACGCGGCGATGCCGCCCTCGAGCTGCGCCACGCGCTGCTCCAGGACGTCCCACGTGGGGTTCATGATGCGCGTGTAGATGTTGCCCGGCTCGGCGAGCGCGAACAGGTTCGCGGCGTGCTGGGCGTCGTTGAAGACGAACGAGGTCGTCTGGTAGATCGGCACGGCCCGGGCGTTGGTGGTCGGGTCCGGCACCTGCCCTCCGTGGAGGGCGATGGTCTCGCGGTGATGGTCGCTCATGCGGCGTGATTCTCCTGCGTGGTGAGATGCGTGGTCGGCAAATGCCGGAATAACCTAATGCATTTGGGGTAATTCCCCAAGGCCGGGCGGGCATGTTACGCCACTCGGGGGGCTAGGCTCGCCCGCGGTGGATACCGCGCAAGACTCCGTGCGCGAGGCGGTCGACTGGATCGTCCTCGTCATCGAATCCCTCGGCGCGCTGATCATCGCGATCGGCGTGCTCATCGCCCTGGTGCTCCTGGTGCGCGCGCTCATGCGCCCCACCGATCCCGGATCGTTCACCCGGGTGCGGCTCGTGCTGGGCTCGTACCTCGTGCTCGGACTGGAATTCCAGCTCGCCGCCGACGTGCTGAAGACCGCCGTGGCGCCGAGCTTCACCGAAATCGGCCAACTGGCCGCCATCGCCGCCATCCGGACCCTGCTCAACTACTTCCTCACGAAGGAAATCGAGTCCGAGAAGGCCGAGCTCGCGGCGCGCGGCGAGGACATGCCTCCCCTCCCCACCCCCCGGCACTAGCCCGTGCCCGACTGGTTTGCCGACGTCGTCATCTACGGGGCCGTGCCGGTGCTCGTGGGCCTGGGAGTGCTGGCGGCAGCGCTCTGCGCCCTTCGCGGCCAGTGGCGCGTCGGCGCCGGGCTGGGACTCGACATCTGGCTGGCGGCCGGGCTGCTCACGCTCGCGGTGGCAACCAACTGGAGCACCATCGCCACGGTGGCCGTGATCGTGGCCGTGCGGCACCTGGCCACATGGTCGATCGATCGCTCCCTCGGGGGAAGTCATTCGAAGGGGACAGTCACGTCGAAGTGACTGCCCCCGGGGCAGCAGCCTCCGCGGGGCGCCTAGGGCGCCGGGCAACGATATGAGAGGGACACCCGCTTGCCATTGGTGCACACCGCGCTGAGCCAGGTGCGGTCGCTCCATGGCGGACCAACGGCTCCCGACATGTCCGCGCCGGTGAGGTTGGCCCCCACCATCACGGATCCGGTGAACACCATGTTGGTCATGTTGGCGCCGCGAAGCAGGGTCTTGCTGAAGTCGGCGTCCGTGGCGGTCGCGCCGCTCAGGTCGGCCCCGCTGAGGTCGGCGAGGCTCACGTTGGCGCCGGCGAGGCGCGCGCCGACGAGCAGGGCCTTCTTCATGTTCGCCCCCATGAAGTTGCCACGCGAAAGGTCGACGCCCGTGAGGTTCTGCCCGCTCAGATCGGCGTCGGCGCAGTTGGGGTGGCAGGCGGGCGGCGCAGAGGCGGCAGCGCGTGTGGTGCCGGGCGCGGTGCTACTGCTACTGGTGCCCGAGTCGGTGGATCCGCATCCACTCACCACCGTGATCGTGACAGCGGCGCAGGCGATCGCGGCAAGGGCGATGAGCCGGGGGTTCATGGCGTCGAGATTACCCGGTGACGCCGGGCACGCGCAGCGACGACCGGTCGCTCACCCGCGCGGCGTTGCCCGCGACGGCGGTGCCCACCACCTGCACGGTGCCGGCCGTGCGCGCGGTAGCGCGGTACCGCACGGTCACGGGAGCGCCCGGGCGCAGCTGCGCCCGGGTCCAGCACACCGAGCTGCCCCGACGCGTGCCGGTGGAGGACCGGTAGGCGAGCCCGCGCGGGATGGAGATGCAGATGCGCACCGTGTTGGCCGGATACCGCGACACGGTGCGCACGGTGGATGACACCAGCACCGACGCACCGCGGTTCACCACCGCCGGGCCAACCCTCGTGGTGATGGCCAGGCGGGCGCGCGTGCCCTTCGGCACCGTCACCTTCGTGCGCGCGGTGCCGGTGTTGTTCGTGGCGTTGGGATCGTTCTCGGACCCCGTGGTGGCCGTGGCGGTGTTCACCAGCGTGGCGCCCGCGCGGTCCTTGCCCACCGTGGCCGCGATGCTCACCGTTGCCGAGGAGTCGACCGGCAGGAACCCCACCTGGCAGGTCACCTTCCTCCCGCTGATCGCGCAGGGCTGCCCGTTGATGGTGGCGGTCGTTGGCGTGACGCCCGGCGGAAGGGTGTCGGTGAGCGTGCCCTGCGTCGACACGCTTCCGCCGACGTTGGCCACCACCACCGTGTAGCCCAGCGCGCCCCCCGGCTTCACCTGGGCCGCGCTGGCGGTCTTGGTAACGGCAAGATCGGCGCCCGTGGCCCCGGGGTTCACGGTGATGGATGCGCTGGCGGTGTTGTTGGCCGCGTTGGGGTCGCCCTCCGCCCCGGGCGTGAGCGTGGCGGTGTTGGTGATGGTGGCGCCGGCGTAGTCCTCGCTCACCGAGGTGACGATGAGCGCCTGGTAGCCGGCGTTCGGCACGATCTCACCCGCGCGGCATGTGACCACCTGTCCGGCGATGGTGCAGGCGTCCGGCACGCTGCTCGACACGCTGGTGGGCGTGAGCCCCGCGGGCAGCGTGTCGGTGACCACCGAGCCGTTCGACGCGTCGGGCCCGCCATTGGCGATGGTGAGGGTCCAGTTCATGGTGCCGCCGGCGTTCACCGTGGCCACATCGGCGGTCTTCGTGATGACCAGGTCGGCCACCGGGCCCATCACGAACGGCGCCACGTCGGAGTTGTTGAGCGGGTCGTAGTCGGGCGTGGTGGTGGTCACGTCCGCGCTGGCCTCGGCCGCGATCGCGCTCAGGCCGGCGGCCGCGCGCACGCCGATCGCGGTGGTCACGCTGACGCCATTGGCGAGGTCACCCAGTGCGCACGTGACCACCTGGCCCGCGATGCTGCAACCGGCCGGCGCCGAGATGGGCGTGAGGTCGGCCGGGATGGTGACCACCAGCTGCGAGGCAGTGGCGGTGGACGGACCGTTGTTCACCGTGATGAACGACACCTCACCGGTGGCCCCCGCGGCGATCGACCCCGGCCCCGCGGCGTTCACCTGCAGGTCGGCGGCGTCGGTGACGATCGTGGTGGCGTCATCGGCGTTGTCGGACGCATCGGGGTCATCCGTGGCGGCGTAGACGTTCGCCTTGTTCACCGCCTGGCGCATCTGCGGCGCCAGCGCGAACGCCGACCCGGCCTTGATGGGGGCGGTGATGGTGACCGTGCGCGTGGCGCCGTTTGGCACGCTGCCCCAGGAGCACGTGAGGGTGGTCACGCCCGTGCCGGGGGTGGTGCACGCCCCGCTGTCCGAGGCGACGATGTTGCCGGCCCCCATGGAAGCGACATCCACCGCATCGGGGAGGCGATCGACCGCGCGCACGTTCGATGCGGCGGCAGGCCCGTTGTTGACGACGGTGAGCGTGTAGGTGACCGACCCGCTCGTGCCCACCGTGGCGGCGCTCACGGCCTTGGTGAGCGCCAGGTCGGCGCCGGGGCGGATCGTGAGCGTGGCCGTGTCGGTGGCCGGAATCGACGTGATGTCGGACGACGCCGTGGCCGTGTTGGTGACCGTCTGGCCGAGCAGCGCCGACGTGGGTCGCGCGCGGATGGTCACCGTGGCCGTGCCGTTGGCCGCGATGGTGCCGAGCGCGCACGACACCACGGTGGTGCCCCCGGTGCCGGCCGCCGTGGTGCACGTGCCCTGCGTGGCGGTGTACGACGCATAGGTGAGGCCCGCGGGCAGGGTGTCCACGAGGGTGGCGCCCGTGGCCGTGGCGGGCCCGACGTTGCGCACCTCCATGCGGAAGCCGCCGAGCGTGCCCAGGCTGATGGTGCCCGTGAGCGCCGACTTGTTCAGCTGGAGCTCGGCCTCCGGGGACATCCCGGCGGTCACCGTGGACGCGTTGTTGAGCCGGGCGGGGCTGTCGGCATCATTGGGCTCGCCGCCCGCGCCGTTCGCCAGCTGTGCGGTGTTGTCCACCGCCGTGCCGGACGGGTAGTTCGCCGTGAAGGTGATGGGCGGATAGGCATCACCGGGGGCGAGGGTGTTGGACCGCGTGCAGGAGACCGTCACCGGGCTCCCCGCGCTGCCGCACGACCACCCCGTGCCGCTCGGCGAGCCCACCAGCGTCGCTCCCGCGGGCAGGGTGTCGTCCACCTGCACGGTGCCGCTGGTTCCGAGCGTCCCCTCGTTCGTCACCAGCATCTGGAACGTGAACTGCGTACCCGACGACGACACCAGCGACTTGGCGATGCCCGGATCCGGGTAGCGGATGGTGGTGTCGTCGTCGGCCACCACCGAGATGGGCAGGCCGAGGTCGAGCGCCACGAAGTCGAGGGTCGCGGTGTTGGTGATCACGCTGCCGAGAGGCAGGGCGAGTCCCAGGGTTCCGGTGACCGTGAACGTGACCGAGTTGTTCGGGGCAGTCGGGGTGAGGGTGCCCCCCACGCCCGAGCTGCTGCCCGTGCCCGCGTACACCACCGCGCGGTTGTTCGCGGCATCCCACGCGGCCGTGCCGGTGCCGGAGGTCACGGTGGGGCCAGCGGTGCGGGTGAACCCCGGCGGCATGGGATCGCTCACGATCACATCGGTGGCGTTGGCCGATCCGCTGTTGGTCGCGGTGATGGTGTAGGTCTTGGTGGCGCCCGGGAAGTCCTGGCCCGTCGGGGACGTCTTGGTGAGCGTCACATTCGGCGAGAACATCTCGGTGGCGAACGTGATGGCCTGCGGGGCGTAGGTATCGCCGCTGGTCTTGGCGCGGAAGACGGCAGTGTTCGAGCCGTTGGGCAGGAAGCCGTCGGCCGAGAAGAGGCTGGAGTCGTAGCCCAGGTTGTTGCGCCAGTTGGGGTTCTTCGTGGTGACGAACGATCCGCGGTTGGCGATGGTGGAGTTCTCGGTGTTGTTCGACGGGTGCACCGCGTCGGTGAGTAGCCGGTCGTTCACCGTGAGGTAGTCGCCCACCGCCCCGGCGTCGCCCTCCGCGGCCACCACGCCCACGGTGGTGTTCACCGACCCGCTCGACGGCGTCTTGAAGCCCGAAAGCGGGATGTCCAGCTGCTGGGTGCCGCCGACCACCTTCAGCCCATCGAACACCGAGAGGTTGCGAAGCGGCTGGTCGGGGTCGGAGTAGGCCACCACCAGCGACCAGCCGGCGAAGGCATTGCCGCCCGTGCCGGTCTGCACGTCGGCCACGGTGTAGGTGCCCGCACCGGCCGCCGTGAGGATCGTGGTGACGTCGGCGAAGGCGCCATAGCCGCCGCCAACCGCGATGGAGGCGGTGTTCACGTCCGCGCCCGCAGCGGTGACCGACGTGTAGGCGCTGGCGCCCGGCCCCTTGATCTTCACGGTGCCGATGGCGGAGGCGTTGGGGGGATCCTGCGGCACCGCCTTGAAGCCGTTGGCCCCCGAGAGCGCCTCGCCCTTGCGGTTGAGCCCGGTCCAGTAGAGCCCCGCGAACAGCACCCGCGCGCCCGCGGGCACCGAGAGGTCGGCTGACGACGACGTGAAGGTGGAGGGATCGCTGTCGACGTCGAGCCAGCGCATGTCGAACGAGTTGTTGTTGCGGGCGCTCGTCCCGGCCTGGGCGCCGGTGCACCCGGAGTTCATGAGCGGGTCCACGGTGTCGGTGGGGCACCGCATGATCGTGTTGGCCGCCATGGTGATCTGGCCGTTCACGTTGCTGCTGTAGCGCAGCGAGAAGTTGCGCTCGGCCGCGGCCGCGGTGGATGCGCCCGCTGCCAGCAGCCCGAGCAGGGCCAGCGCGAGCGCGAACCAGCGAGCGAGGGATCGGGCATGCGGCACGTCGTGCAGCCTAGCCCCGGCGGTGGGTGCACGGCACCGCGCCACGGCCCCGTGCCACCCCGCTGCCGGGCGGTGGTGGGTTTACCCCCGGAAACGACGGGGGGCGGACCCGAAGGCCCGCCCCCCTGAAGCGGAACTGCTGAGCCGTGTGGCTCGGCCTACATCATCCCGCCCATGGAGCCCATGCCGCCCATGTTCTGCGGCGGGGCACCCATCGGGCCCATGTCGTCGGGCTTGTTCACCACGACGCACTCGGTGGTGATGATGTTCTTCGCGATCGACGCGGCGTTCTGCAGCGCCGAGCGAGTCACCATCGCCGGGTCGATGATGCCGGCGTCGACGAGGTCGATGTACTCGCCCGTGTCGACGTTCAGCCCCTGGCCGGCGGGCAGCTCGCGCACCTTGCCGACCACGATCGAGCCCTCGAGCCCGGCGTTGTCAGCCAGCTGGCGGAGCGGCTCCTCGAGCGCGCGACGCACGATCTCCACGCCCGTGGCCTCGTCGCCCTTCACCTTCGACTTCGCGAGAGCCGGCTCGGCGTTGACGAGCGCCACGCCACCGCCCGGCACGATGCCCTCCTCGAGGGCGGCGCGGGTGGCCTGCAGGGCGTCCTCGACGCGGTGCTTCTTCTCCTTCATCTCGGTCTCGGTGGCGGCGCCGACCTTCACGACCGCCACGCCACCGGCCATCTTGGCGAGGCGCTCCTGGAGCTTCTCGCGGTCGAAGTCCGAGTCGCTGTTCTCGATCTCGACGCGGATCTGCTTGATCCGGCCCTTGATCTCCTCGGGGTCACCGGCACCGTCGATGATGGTGGTGGTGTCCTTGCTGACCACGACCTTGCGGGCGCGGCCGAGCTGGGCGAGCTCGGTGTTCTCGAGCTTGAGGCCCATCTCCTCGGAGATCTGCTCGCCGCCGGTGAGGATCGCGATGTCCTCGAGCATGCGCTTGCGGCGGTCGCCGAAGCCCGGGGCCTTCACGGCGATGCCGGTGAAGGAGCCACGCAGCTTGTTGACGATGAGGGTGGCGAGAGCCTCGCCCTCGACGTCCTCGGCGATGATCAGGAGCGGCTTGCCGGTCTGGATCACCTTCTCGAGCAGCGGCAGGATGTCCTTGACGTTCTGGATCTTGCCGCCGTGCGCGAGCACGTAGCAGTCCTCCAGCACGGCCTCCATGCGCTCCTGGTCGGTGACCATGTAGGGCGACATGTAACCGCGGTCGAACTGCATGCCCTCGGTGAACTCGAGCTCCATCCCGAAGGTCTGGCCCTCCTCGACGTTCACCACGCCGTCCTTGCCGACCTTCTCGATGGCGTCGGCGATCACGTCGCCGATCTCACGATCACGGGCGGAAATGGTGGCGACGCGGGCGATCTCCTCCTTGCTGGAGATCTCCCGGCTCTGCTTGTGGATCTCGCCGACGACGGTGTCGACGGCGCTCTCGATGCCGCGCTTCAGACCCATGGGGTTCGCGCCGGCGGCCACGTTCTTGAGGCCCTCGCGCACGATGGCCTGGGCAAGAAGGGTGGCGGTGGTGGTGCCATCACCGGCGACGTCGTTGGTGGCCGTGGCCACCTCGCGCACCAGCTGGGCGCCCTGGTTCTCGAAGGGGTCCTCGATGTCGATCTCGCGGGCGATGGTCACGCCATCGTTCGTGATGGTCGGCGCACCGAACATCTTGTCGATCACGACGTAGCGACCCTTCGGGCCGAGCGTCACCTTGACGGCGTCGGCGAGGATGTTGACGCCGCTCTCGAGCGCGCGCCGGGCCTCCTCGTGGAACTTGATCTCCTTGGCCATTCTCTAAGCGTCCTTTCGCGTTTCCCGAGGTGCCTTACTTCTTGCCCTTCGCGGCCTTCTTGGGCGCGTCGAGCTTCGCGAGGATGTCGTGCTCGCTCAGCACGACCACGTCCTCGCCATCGATGTTCAGGTCGGTGCCGCCGTACTTCGAGTAGATGACCACGTCACCCACCTCGACATCCGGCGCCACGCGCTCACCATCCACGACGCGACCCGGGCCAACGGCCACGACGGTTCCGCGCTGCGGCTTCTCCTTGGCCGTGTCGGGAAGCACGATCCCACTGGCCGTGACTTCCTCGGACTCGCCCGCGGTCACGATGACGCGGTCACCAAGCGGCGTGATGCTCATCTGTCCTCCATGTCGAATATCTGCGACTGCGGGGCGATCCTCGTGGCACTCGCCCCGCCTGAGTGCCAGAAGGCAAGGTAGGGGACGATGCCCCGCTTGTCCAGCACTAACGGTCCGGTTCAGGAAAATCCTGCAAAAGGCGCCATTAACCTGATGCGCTGGCACTCACATGCCCTGCTGCCAGCAACGCGCCCCCGCGAGGAACGCCCCACGGTGCTCCTGCGGGCGGCCCCGCGGGCCTGACCGCCACCATCCGCCACCGCGGACCCTCGCGCATGGGCTGCGCCCGGGACGGCGGCCATGTGCAGCCGGTAGCCTTGGCCCCGTGAGCCCCTCACCCCTCCGCGCGGCGCTCATCGCGCTCGCATCGGCCATCGCGCTCGCGCTGCCAGGCGTGGCGGCTGCGGACGCGCCGAATGCGGGCGTGGAGTTCATGTTCGCCGGGCCGCAGACATCCACCAGCACCACGCCGGTGGTGGCGCTGGTGAACGGCGGGCTCTCCACCATCACCATCGGCGCCCGTCACGACTACGCGGGCACCTCCACCGGCCCCACCACCCTGGCGGTCACCCTCCCGCCCGGCGTCGTGCTGGTGCGCACGTCCACCACGCTCCCGGCGGCCGGCCCCACCACGCAGGCCAGTTGGCGGTGCACGGGCCAGGTGCCGTCGCTGCTGTGCACGCTCATCGACCGCCAGACAGGCGGCCCGTACCCCCTGCCCGACTCGCAGAGCGCAGAGCTGATGCTGGTGGTGAAGGGCGCTGCGCCCGTGCCGACCGTGGCCCAGGGCTCCGCCCCGGTGGAGGCCGGATCGGTGACGGCTGAGCTCCGCACCGCCACGCCGTCGGGCGAGCTCAGCGATACCGCCACCATTCCCGCGCAGGCGGTGGCCGGCCCCCTGCCGCCGCGCATCGTGCTCACCCAGACCGCCTACGACACCCCCAACCCCCAGTACGGCAGCACCAAGGATGGCTTCGACCTGCTCGTTCGCAACGTCGGCGGCATGGACGCCACCACCTCGTCCACCCGCCCGGCGATCCAGATGAGCGCGGTGCTGAAGGACATCCAGGTGCGCGGCCTGGGCATCAGCGGACGCGCGTGGAAGTGCTCCCCGCCGGCGGATGTCACGTGCGTGTACCGGGGCACCGTGGCGGTGGGCGCGGGGGCGGAGCCCCTGAAGATCCGCTGGACCTCCCGCCTCGATGCCAAGGGGCTCTCCAACGACTGGAAGGTGAACGGCACGGCAGGCTTCGCACCCCAGCCGGTGCCCGTGCCGCCGGCCAGCGCGCCCACCGCCAGCGAGCAGGAGCTCGCCAGCGGGTCGGTCTCGTTCACCGCGGCCGTCCTCGTGCGCGCCAGCAGCACCCTGGCCACCCTCGCGGTGCGCGCCACGGCGCCCAATGGCATCGAGGTGCTGGCGGGCAGGAGCGCAAGCAAGGTGCGCGCCCGCGTGGAGAACGTGGGCACCACGTACGCGCCGGTGGTGGGCATGCGCATCCGCACCGCCCGGGGTGTGACCGCCGCGATCCCCACGAAGGGCTGGTCGTGCACCGGCGCGGCACCCACCTTCACCTGCTCGGCCCCCTCGGTGCACCTCGACCCGGGCGAGGGGGCCGACGTGGAGATCGCCCTCTCGGCCGCCGCCACCGAGAAGGCGGTGAGCAGCAAGCTCAATCTCGAGCCGCTCGGGCGCAAGCTGCGGGTGCGGGGCAAGCAGTTCGAGATCCCGCTTCGCGTGCTCGACCCCGGCGACCCGCAGGCCACCCCGCAGATCTGGTTCAAGGACAAGGCCGGGACGTTCGTGCAGTGGCGCCACGGCGGCTACACCGAGACCGCCACGCGCGATGCCTTCACGTACCGCCTCGCCGTGGTGAATGACGGCGGTGACGCCCTTGCCGCCGGCACGCCGGTCACCCTCACGCAGAAGATCGGCGGGGGGATCCCCGTGGAGCAGATCGTGCCCGGGCCCGGCGTGACATGCGCGAAGGGCGGCGGGGTGCGCTGCACCGTCACGCCCACCACCCCCGTGCAGCCGGGCACCACGTTCGCCACCGTGCAGGTGACCATCCGTCCCACGGCCACCGCCGAGCGCGCAGCAATGGGCGATGTGGACGCCCGCGTGGCGGGCATTCCCGGCGTCAACTCGCTGCCCATGAAGCTGCGCATCACCGATAACCCCGATTCCCTGCGGCCGTCGATGAAGGTGACCCAGTCGCCCACCTCAGGCGGGGTGGGCGCCATGGTGATGGCGGTCATCAACGAGGCCGACCAGCGTGCCAATGGGCTGCAGGTCACGGGCACGGTGCCGGCCGACCTCACGATCACGCAGGCGAAGGGCGGCGCCTGGGACTGCGCCATCGCGAGCCGGACGCTCAGGTGCTCCTACGCCGGGTCGGTGGCACCGGGAAAGCGCACGGCCGCGCTGAGCATGCGCATGACGGCCCGTGGCAAGGCGGCCACGCGCCCCGACATGAAGTGGAACGCCAGCGCGGTGGCGCCCGACGGCATCCACCAGCGCGGAATGCGCAAGGGCCCGGTGCCGATCCGGGGACCGATCTCCATCAACGCCGTGGCCACGCCCACCATCGTGAGCGCCTCGCGCGACGCCAGCAGCACGCGTCGGCGCGTCGGTCTTGACGGCAGCAAGAGCGCGAGCAGCGGCATCTCACTCGACTATCTCTGGCGCCAGCGCTGCACCACGCCCGCCGACGCCGCGACGCTGCCCGCGTGCAAGGGCAGGGTCGCATCGCGTGCGGTGATCGGCCGGCCGCACGTGGCATCCACCCACGCCGTGCTGCCCCGGGTAAAGAAGCGCACCACCTTCGTATTCGAGCTGCAGATCACCGATGGCAGCGCGGTGAAGAGCCAGGTCGTCACCGTGACCCAGGCCATCGCGCAGGATGTCGCCGGTGCTGCGCCCAGGGCATCGGGCACCTCAGCGGACGCCGCCGCCGAGCGCGCCCGCGTGGCGTCGGCCCAGAAGTCCGCGGCCACCCAGCGCGCGCGCACCTACGCCAGCCAGCAGACCGCCCGGCGGCGCGCGTACTCGAGCAACGCCACGAATGCGCGCAACGAGAACGCCAAGGATGCCCCGCGCGTCACGGTGGAGCGCGGTCCCGTGATCACCGCCGGCAAGGGCGAGTCGGTGGCGCTCACGGCGAAGCCGGGGGGTCGCATCACCTCGGACGCCACGTATGAGTGGACGCAGGTGTCGGGCACGCGTACCACCATCGACGACCCGCGCCGCGCCGACGCCCGCATCACCACGCCCTCCACCAGCGAGGTGCTGGTGTTCCGCGTGACCGCCCGCGACCCCAGCGGCCTCAGCGCGTCGGCCGAGGTGGCGGTGGCGGTTGACCTCCAGCCGTCGCCGCAGTACGCCGCGCTGTCGAACCAGGCCAGCCAGGCCGCCCGCACGGGCAAGCCGATGCCGCTCAACCTGGGCAACGGCATCACCGGCACGCTGGCCCGGGTGAAGTCGGCAACGGGTGCGTCATCAAACCAGGCTGCCGCCACCAGCTCGTACACCTTCAGCGGCAGCACCTTCTCGATAGGCGCCGTGCAGATCACCGGCGCGAGCGGCACCGTCAACCTCGGGGGCGTGCAGATCACCGCCGGACAGGTGGCGCTGCCGTCCAGCCTCGGCATCGGGCCCATCGCGGTGAGCTCGACCTCGCCACTGATGCTCACCCTGGCGTCGGGTGATCAGCCCGCCTCGCTGGTGGGCCAGGTGATCGACTCCAACTCGTTCGCCCTGCTCCCGCTGCCGGGGGGCTGGTCAGGGAGCACCACCGTCACCTTCGGCAGCAGCACCTGGAGCATCGATGCCAGCGCGGTGGGCGATGGCAACGGCACGGTGAGCATGTCGGGCACCCTCACGCAGGGCGGCACCTACACCCTGCAGGTGCAGGGCGACAACCTGCTGCACATCGGGTCGGCCACCATCGACGTGGCCGGGCAGATCAGCAATGCCGGTGGATCGGTGCAGTCGAGCATCACGGGCACGCTGGCCCAGGCAGTGGAGCTCGCGCCGGGCGTGAACGTGACCACCCTCACGGCCACGTGGTCGCCGGGCGCGAAGGGCGCCCCCGTGGTGGCGGGCAGCGGGGCCATCGAGATCATCAGCGGCGGCACGAGCATTCAGGTGAACGCCGCCGTGGCGTTCAACAGCTCGGCCAATTGGAACCTCACGCTCACCGGGTCGGGCACGGCGTCATGGACGCCCGTGCCAGGCCTCACCGTCACCCCGAGCGACCTCTCGGGCAGCGTGGGCATGAGCAACAGCGCCTGGCAGTGGAACATCACCGGCAAGGTGAGCCAGTGGAACGTCACGAGCGTGCTCACGCTCAACAACATCCAGCTCGACCTCACCAACCAGTGCTCGGGCAACTCGCCCCCCTGCCCCAGCGGGTCGATGTTCTTCGGCATCGACGTGACCGCGGTGCTCGACCCGCCGCTCATCTCGCCCATCACGGCGCAGGCTGACGCCATCATCGGGCTGGGGTCGGGCGGGGGCTTCTCGATGAGCGCCACGCTCGGCACGATCGACATCGCGCCCGGCATCAGCCTCACCGCGCCGGCACTGAACGTGGCGTGGAACATGCCGGCGGGCTCGGTGCCCAGCGGCACCGGAATGCCCAGCTTCAGCAACTCCACCGAGGGCGGGTTCTCGATCAACGCCACGGGCGGGCTCACCGTGCCCGGGCTCGGGTCGTTCAGCCAGATCATGGCGAACATCACCTCGCAGGGCTGGAGCCTTGGCGGGTTCGACCCGAACGGCGTGTCGCTGGCGAGCGGCAACGGCAGCCAGAGCAGCACCTACTTCGGGTGGAGCTCCTTCGCGGCCACCATGACTGCCGACGTCCCGGGCTTCGGGCCGCAGGTGCTCAACCTGACCCCGGGCAGCATCGCGGTGACCGGTGGCTACGTGGCGCCCTCGTGGTTCTCGAAGATGACCGGTGGAAACCCCCCGCCCGCCCTCGGCACGATCCAGTTCAACCCGTCCAACGGGTTCTTCACCGCAAGCATCGCGCTGCCCGGGGCGTTCAACCTGCCGGGCGGCGGATCGAAGATGGATGCCGTCGGGCTCTCGTTCGAGATCGAGAATGACTCGGCGGGCCTCACGGTGATCGCCGGCGCCACGGTGAACCTCTCGGTGAAGGGGATGAACGGCGGCGCCATGACCAGCGCGCCGCAGCTCGACCTCGACATGGGCTTCGACGTCACCACCCAGACGGTGCAGGCGTCGCTGACCTTCCTCGACCCCGCGGGGTGGAACAACGCCTTCGACGTGCAGGGCCTCACGGTCAATGAGGCCTCATTCACCCTCTCGCTGAACCTCGACACCATGATCCCGGGCCTCTCGCTGCTGGCCTCGGGTGCGCTGCCCGAGAGCGTCACCGGGCCCTTCTCGGTGCCGAACCAGAGCCAGATCCCCATCACGGTGGGCGCCGAGAGCAGCGACACCAATCCCTGCGTGGAGTTCCAGGTGGGCAGCACCACGGGCACGCAGCCCGTGCTCCAGGTGGGCGGCGGCGTGGCCACCGCCAACTACTTCGAGTTCATCCTCGCGCCCACCGGGTGCCAGCTCTCGCCCCAGAGCCCGGCGATCCCGGCCGGCTTCCAGATGGCCTTCGACGGCAGCCTGCTCGGCGCAACCGTGGACGTCTCGGCCGCGGTGTTCCTCGAGCCCACCACGAGCTTCACCGCCAACGTGGACATCGGCTCGTTCGGACTCGGCGGCCTGCAGTTCCAGCAGACGAAGATCGGCGTGAGCATCGACGAGGCCACCCAGGTGAACGACGTGTCGTTCTCGGGCGGGTTCACGGTGTTCGGCAACGGCGTGTCAGTGGCGGGCAGCCTCGATCAGGACAAGGCCACCACCACGGCATCGCTCACGGTGTCCGAGCTGGGCCAGTGGAAGGTGGATGGCTTCTCGCTGCAGGACATGAAGGTGAGCGCGCAGGTCACCTTCGGGCCGGGCGTGAACGAGGTGGATGTCTCGGCTGCAGGCAAGCTGAACATCCTCGGCCAGATCGTCGACGTCAACGACTTCCAGGTGCAGGAGGACAACGGCGTCGTCGAGCAGGTGGAGTTCAACATCACCACGTCGGTGGGCATCGCCGACGCCTTCAACGCCAGCGGCAACTTCTTCATGCAGTACACCGAGTCGTCGGGCGTGTTCGACCTCGACGCCTCGGTGGTGCTCACCACGGCCGCAGGCTTCTCCATCGGCACGCCGCAGAACCCGGCCACCCTCGACATCTCGCCCCAGTGCACGGCCTTCGAGGGTCAGCTGGCCTTCAACCCGGTGTTCACCGCCACGCTCGCGGGCACCATCGCCTACCAGGACGGGTGCGCCGAGCAGGTGCAGAACGCCCAGGGCCAGATGGTCACGCCGGCCGCAGGCGACTTCTCGTTCGCCGCGGACGACGTCACGCTCTCGCTCGGGCCGTTCGACGCCCAGGGAAGCGTGTCGATGGGCGACGTGGGCGGCGTGGGGTACGCCACGGTCTCCACCATCCTCGAGCTGTCGCCGCAGAGCACCAACAACTCGGTGTCGATCTTCGGCGACTTCCAGAGCAACGGCAACTTCGCGTTCAACGGCACCGGCAAGCTCGACCTCGCGGGATTCACGCTGCAGACCAACGTCAGCGCGTCGAACCAGAACGGCAACGTCACGGTGGCCGGCAGCGCCGAGATCTCGCTGGCCGGCACGCAGGTGGACATCAGCGGCAGCTTCAGCGAGATCAACGGGGCGCCGAGCACCACGCTCACGGGGGCGATCCCCTCGCTGTCGCTGGGCGGCTACGACGTCGGCAACGCGAGCGTCACCCTCACGCAGTCGCCCACCGAGATGGGCGTCGAGGCCGCGGTGGCCATGCAGGTGGGCAACCCCTCATGGGGCCAGATCCAGGCGCAGGGGCAGATCTCCTTCGTCGAGAACTTCGCCGCCCCGAATGCGCCGCTCTTCTTCGCCTCGCTCGACGGCTCGATGGGCGTGCCCTCGCTCGGGGCCACGGTGAACGGCTCGGTGCAGTTCAGCGACTGCACCAACAACTGCACGCAGCCCGCGCCCGTGGACTTCGTGCTCAACGGCAGCATCGGCACGTCGGGCTTCTGGTTCGACACCTCGATCGACATGTCGGCCAGCGGCGACTTCCAGGCCACCGGCACCACGGGCGGCAACCTCTGCTCGGGCACGATCGACCTCGTCTTCATCCAGGCCCAGGCCTGCTTCGACTACTCGCTCAACCTGTTCCTCGGGAGCGTCGCGCCCTACGGCGCGGTGTCGGCCAGTGCCGGCGCCGACATCCAGGTGCAGACCTGGGATGCCTCGCCCTGGTACGCGCCGTGGAGATGGCACTGGGGCAACTGGTACAGCTGGGGCTTCAACGTGGACGCCAGCATCCAGCTCGATCCATTCAAGATCTGCGTGGGCGTGATGGGGGCCAACCTCTGCGTGTAGCCGCGGGGACGGCGCTCAGGAAGCCGGCAGCGTCACGACGGCCCTGAGGCCGCGACCCCCGGGGCCATCCTCCAGCTGCACGGTGCCCCCCGCGCCCTCCACGAGGCGCCGCACGATGGGAAGCCCCAGCCCCGACCCCGCGCCGGGCTCGGACGTCGGCGCCCGCCAGAAGCGGTCGAACGCCTGGGCCTTGCCGGCGTCGTCGAGCCCCGGCCCGGTGTCGGTCACCGAGATCTCAACGGCGTCCCCGGCGTCGGCCACGCCCACGGTCACCAGCCCGTCCCCGCTGGTGACGGTCACCCCGGTGACTGTCACCACGGCGGCCACCGCGTTGTCGATGAGGTTGTCCACCACCTGCTCCAGCACGCCGTCGGGCACGCGGGCGTGCAACCCCGGGGACACGCGGGCCACCACCTGCACGCCCGACTCGGCGGCGATGTCGGCCCAGGCGTCGGCGCGCTCGGCCACCAGTGCCGAGGCGTCCACGCGCACCGCGGGTGCCTCGCCGCGCTCGGCGCGGGCCAGCACGAGCAGGCTGTCCACCAACTGCGCGAGGCGGTCCACCTCGGCGATCGCCGCTCGGGCGTCGGCCTCGCCGGCCGGCCCGGCCTCGGCGCCCAGGTTCTCGATGCGCAGGCGCATGGCGGTGAGCGGCGTGCGCAGCTGGTGCGAGGCATCGGCCACGAAGGCCTCCTGCGAGCCCACCAGCGCGTCCACCTGCGCCACCATCGCGTTGAAGCGGTGCGCCAGCGCGCGCACCTCGGGCGGGCCGGCGTCCTCGGGCGCCCGTGCCGCGAGGTCGCCCGCGCCCACGGCATCGGCGGCCTCCTCGAGCCGACCGAGCGGCCGCTGCACCCACCGCGCGATGAGCCACCCCACCAGCGCCACGGCAATGAGGGTGATCACGCCCACCACGGCAAGCAGCAGCCAGTACCTGTTGGCGCCGTCGCTCACCTCGGACGCCGGGTACGTGACGCGCACCGTGCCGTACACCGTGCCGCCGGCCGCCACGGGCACGGCCACGTAGAGCAGCTGCGTGCCCAGGGTGGACGAGTAGCGGCTGCCGGTGGCCACCGTGCCGTCCAGCGCCGTGCGTATCTCGGGGCGCGTGCGCAGCGTGCGATCGCCCGGCGCGGGCGGGTCGGTGTCGGCGATCACCGTGCCGGCCGAATCGGTCACCGCCACGCGCGCGCCGGTGCGGACCGAATAGCCCTCGGCCACCTGCGCCACCTCGGCCTGGCCGGGCGCGCTGGGCTGGCGCACGTCCTGCTCCACGAGCGAGGCCACCACCGTGGCGTCGCGCTCCATGCGCAGCAGCAGGTCCTGCTCGAGGCTGCGCGCGTTCGTGATGCCCAGCGGCACCATCAGCACCACCAGCACGACGATGGTGAGGATGATGTAGCCGGCGACGATGCGCCGTGTCACGCGGCGGGCACCCCGAGCCGGAATCCCACGCCGCGCACCGTCTCCACCCACGACGGGTCGCCGAGCTTGCGGCGCAGCGACGACACGTGCACGTCGATGGCCTTGGTCTGCACCGCCCAGGTGGTGCCCCAGAGGCGCCGGAGCAGGTCGTCGCGGCTCACCACCGCACCCGGGTCGTGCATGAGCATGGCGAGGATGTCGAACTCGCGCGGGGTGAGGTGCAACTCGTCCTCTCCCATGGTCACGCGCCGGGTGCGCAGGCTCATGGCCAGCGGTCCCGCCACGAGCTCGTCGGGCGCGTCCTCGCCCGCCGGGGAATCGCCCACCCGGCGCATCACCGCGTTGATGCGCGCGATCAGCTCGCGCAGGCCGAAGGGTTTCACCACGTAGTCGTCGGCGCCGATCTCCAGCCCCACCACGCGGTCCACCTCCTCGCCCCGGGCAGTCACCATGATGATCGGCACGCGGCTGCGCGCACGCATCTGCCGGGCCACCTCGTAGCCGTCCATGTCGGGCAGGCGCAGGTCGAGAAGCACGAGGTCGGGCTCGGGCGCGGCCAGCGCGTCGGCACCGTTGGCCACGCGCTCCACGTCGAATCCCTCGCGGCGCAGGCCGTCGGCCAGCGGGATCGCGATGGAGTCCTCGTCCTCCACCACAAGGAGCCTCATGGGTGCAGTATCGCCCCGCGCAGCCCCCGATTGCCCATCCTTGACATTTCCTTACCAAAGGCTGGATGCACCCCCGCCACGGCCTCACGGGTGGCCCCACATGCCCTGCTTATGGTGGCCCCATGAACAAGCGCGGAATCATCCTCATCAGCACGCTCTTCGGCCTCTTCGCACTCAGCTTCGGGGTGCTTGGGGTGCGTGCTCTCACGCTGGGCCCCGACCCGGCGCACCCGACCGAGGCACAACTTGCGGCCCGCAGCGTGGCCGCCGACCAGCTCGAGCGGCAGATCGCCGCGGCGC
>CAIYRJ010000012.1 GCA_903928615.1 uncultured Actinomycetes bacterium
GCGCGCGCCGAGGCGCAGGCGGGCAAGGCCGCTGCCGGGGCGGCCGCCGGTGCCGCGGCATCATCCGCCACCGGGCGCCCGGCGCCCTCGCGCGAGGCCGCGCCGGCGCGCACGTCGCGCGACGAGCCCGAGGAGTCTTCCGGGCGGGGCTTCCTCATGGGAATCGCCGTCCTGCTCGCCGTCGCCATCATCGGGGTGGGCGGCTGGTGGTTCTTCCTGCGCGGCGACGACAGCGCCTCGACGCCGGCGGCGTCCGGCACGCAGACCACGGCGACGGTCGCCGACACCGGTGAGGTGCCCGAGGACATCCCGCCGGTCGCCAACAAGGCGGCCTACACGGTGGCCGTGCTCAACGCGAGCAGCATCACGGGCGCCGCGGCCAACAAGGTGGCCCCGCGCGTGCAGGCCGACGGCTACACGCTCGGCGTGGTCGACAACGCCACCAAGCAGGACCTCACGGCGTCCGAGGTGCAGTACGTGAAGGGCCGCAAGGAGGTGGCCTGGAACCTGGCCAAGGACCTCGGCATCACGCGGGCCGTCGAGGTCAACTCGCTGGCCCAGGGCCGCATCGGCACCGCCGACGTCGTGGTGGTCGTTGGCAAGGACCTCGCCAAGTAGTTAGCGGGGGGCGCCGTGCCCGCCGCCGCCCGGCGTGCGCTGCTCCACGGATGACCCCGCAGGCAGGTGGCCCCGCCACTTGCCGGGCACGATGACGTCGTCGACCAGCGTCTCGCCGGGGCTCCCGTCACCACCGCCCGCGGCGCCGGATGGCGCGGTGCGCCTGCGCTCGGCGATGAGTGACACCTCGGCGGGCTCGAGCAGTCGCAGCCGGCGGATCACGCCGTCGCCACCCCGGTGCGCGCCGTCGCCTCCGGAACCACGCCGCACGGCGTAGCGCTCCACGCGCACGGGCATCGCGAGCTCGAGCGCCTCCACCGGGGTATTCAGGGTGTTGCTCATGGCCACGTGGACGGCGGATGGGCCATCCGCCCCGGACGAGGCCCCCTGCCCGCCGCCGAGGGTCTCGAAGTAGACCCTGCCTGGGAACCCGAGGGTGAGGTTGTTCATGGTGCCCTGCCCCTGGGCCGGCACGTCGGCGGCGCCGCGCAGGGCCGCGAGCACCGCATCGGCGATACGGCTCGAGGCCTCCACGTTGCCCGCCGCCACCGCGGCGCCGGGCGGAGCGTTCACGAGGCTGCCCGCCGGGGCCACGATGGTCACGGGCGCGTACGCACCGGCCGATGCGGGGATGTCGGGGTCCGTGGCCACCCGCACCGCGAAGAACACCGACGAGCGCGTGACGGCGATGGGGCAGTTGAGGTTCCCGGGCCCGGCGGGGTCGGTGCCGGTGAAGTCCACGGTCATGGCATCGCCCTCGATCGCCACGCCCACGCGGATCACGATGTCCGCGTCCGTCGCGCCGTCGCCCTCGAGGGCCTCCGCGGCCTGCCACTGGCCATCCGGCATGGCGGTGATGGCGGCACGGGTGCGGCGCTCGGCGTAGGCAAGGAGCGCCTCCATCGCGCCCTCGAGGGCATCAGGACCGCCACGCCTCGCGCAGAGGTCGTCGATGCGGCGATCCGCCAGGGCATGGGCGGCGAGCTGCGCGGCGATGTCGCCACGGCGCTCGGCGGGGGTACGGGAGTTGGCGGCGATGATGGCCATCACGCCCGCCTCGATCCCGTGTGGGGTGGCGAGCCGCACCGGGGGGAGCACGAGCCCCTCCTGCAGCAGCTCGCCCGCCCCCGCCGGCATGGATCCGGGGGTCATGCCGCCCACGTCGGCATGGTGCGCCCGCGTGACCGCATGCGCCACCACACGGCCATCCACGGCCACCGGCGACACGATCGTGAGGTCGGGCAGATGAGTGCCGCCCGTGAACGGGTCGTTGACGATCCACGCCTCGCCGGGCGCCGCTCCAGCGGCCATCACCGCCGCCACGGCCTCGGGCATCGCGCCCAGGTGCACCGGAATGGAGTCGGCCTGGGCGACCATGTGCCCGTGGGCGTCGAAGAGCGCGGTGCTGCAGTCGCGGCGCTCCTTGATCGTCACGCTGAATGCGGAGCGCACCAGGGCCGCCTGCATCTCGTCGGCCACGGCGCGAAGCGCGGCGCCCCACACCTGCAGCCCGATGGCGTCGAGGCCACTCATGCCCGGGCCAGCCTGATCGTGCCGTCGGCGTGCACCGCCGCACTCCAGCCCTCGGCCACCCAGCAGGTGCTCCCGTGCATGGGCAGCGACAGCGGCCCGGCATGCACGGCCACCGGCTCATCGACCGGATGCAGGTCGAGTGGCGGGCCATCGGTGATGGCCGCCACGCGCACCGACACCACCTCGACCGCCTCTCCCCGCATCGCCTGGCCCGCAGTGCGCTCGTGGGCGGCGTGGAAGGCATCCTCGAGCGCCGCGGCCGGGGCCTGCAGGTCCCACTCCACCGTGAGCGCGTGGCTCTGGCCGGCATAGCGGCAGTCCGCCCGCACCTCGATGCGCCCCGCGGGGAGCTCTGCCGATGCCCGATCCACCAAAGGCGCCACTGCGGCCTGGAGCGCGTGCGACTCGCGCGAGGGAAGCAGCACGCTCTGCACGTGGTCGCGGCGCTCTCCCGCAACCACCATCCCGAGCGCGGCGAGCACCCCGGCAGTGGCAGGGCACGTGACGTGGTCCATGCCGAGGCCGTCCGCCACGGCGCATGCGTGCAGCGGCCCGGCGCCGCCGAAGGCGATCAACACCCCCGGCCGGGGGTCTACGCCGCGCTCGACGCTCACGACGCTCAGCGCGGACACCATCTGCTGCACGGCGACCTCCACGATGCCGCGCGCGCACTCATCCGCGCTGAGCCCGAGGGCATCGGCGAGGTGGGCGACCGCGCGGAGGGCGGGCTCCGCCTGCAGCGTGATGGTGCCGCCCACGCCGAGGTCGCCGCCAACCCTTCCGAGGACCACGTTGGCGTCGGTGACGGTGGGGGTCGTGCCGCCCCGCCCGTACGCGGCCGGCCCCGGCACGGCCCCGGCGGATCGCGGGCCCACGCGAAGTGCCCCGCCGGCATCGGCCCAGGCGATGCTGCCGCCCCCGGCGGACACGGTCTCGATGTCGAGCATCGGAAGGTGCACCGGGTGGCCCGCCACCACGCAGCCGTGGGTGCGCCCCGGCCTGCCGCAGGTGATGAGCGCCACGTCGCACGAGGTACCGCCCATGTCGAATGCGAGCGCCACATCGGCGCCATCGGCGCGGGCGACGTCGGCCGCCCCCACCACGCCCCCGGCCGGCCCCGAGAGCACCGTCCGCGAGGCGTGGGCCGCCGCGTGCTCGAGCGGCATCAGGCCTCCGCTCGACTGCATGATCGCCGGGGCGGGAAGGCCGGCCGCGTCCGCCCGAGCCCCGAGCGACTGCAGGTAGTCCGACAGCACGGGGGTGAGGTAGGCGTCGAGTGCCGTCGTGGCGATGCGCTCGTACTCGCGCACCTCGGGCAGCACCTCGCTCGACGCGCACACGTGCACCCCCGGCATCTCGGCGCGAAGGCGTTCGGCGATGGCGCGCTCGTGCCCGGGTTCGGCGTACGAGAAGAGCAGGCCGATCGCGACGGCCTCGGGATCGATGGAGCGCAGGCGGTCGACCACCGCGTCGATGGCCTCCGGAGTGAGGGCGGTGACCACGCCGGTGGCGCCGACGCGCTCGCGCGCGGGAACCACGCGCTCGGCCGGCACCAGGGGCGGGGGATGGGCGATGTCGAGCCGGTACAGCGACGCCCGGTCCTGGCGTCGCAGCTCGAGGACGTCCTCGAGGCCCTCGGTGGCCACGAGGGCGGTGCGGGCGCCGGTGCCCTCGAGCATGGCGTTCGTGCCCACGGTCATGCCGTGCGCGATGCGCCCCACCTGCGCCGGGCCGATGCCGGCGGCCGCGAGCGCCGCAGTCACTGCCTGCACGACGGCCTCGCCCTGGTCGCCGGGCGTGGTCGGCACCTTGGCTGAATGCACCCGGCCATCCGACACCACCACGGCGTCGGTGAATGTTCCCCCGACGTCGACGCCGACCAGCGCGAGAGGGGTTTCACCCCGGGTGGGATCTACCATGGCCATGCAATCTATCCCCGACCCCGGGAGGCCCGTCCTGCGCGCCAGGCTCGCCCTCGCCCTCATCGCCGTGATGCCCGCCGTAGGCGCCGCCCAGCCGGCGGTGCCCCCGCTCGGGCCCGCGACGGGCCTCGAGGCCATCCCCAACGGCGACCTGGTGGCCGGGCTCGAGGGGTGGAGCCAGGTCGGTCCGACGATGACGCTGCTCGGCGGGCCGCTCATCGAGGTGGGGGACAACACCACGGTCGTCGGGCCGGCCTTCACCGTCCCGGCCAACGCGCAGGCGCTGCCGCTCGTGCTCGGGGTGCCTGGCGCCAATGCCCTCCTCGACATCTCGGCGCGTCCCGTGGCCGGGGGCGCGGACATCCCCCTCGTCACGCTCACGCCCGACCGCGCCGTCAGGTCGGTCGACGTGCCGATCGCCGCTGCACGTGGTCGCGCGGTGCGGGTGGTGATCGACCCGGTCTCCAGCCTGGGGCGCCGGGTCTACGTGCGGTCGATCGGACCGCCGGTGGAGGTACTGCCGGGCTGGGATGTCCGCCGCGGGCTGCCGGTGGTCACCTCCCGCTGGGGCCGACGGGGCCTCGACGTGCAGGACGCGCCGCTCGAGGCCACGACCGCGCCCTTCTCGCCGCGCGGTCGCACCGCCTTCGTCGGCGTGTCGGTGCGGGGGGCGGGCACGGTCCGCGCGAGCCTCCGCGGGCGCGCGGCCCGGGCCTCGGCGAAGGCCGGCTCCTGGACGACGCTGCGCCTGCGTGTGCCGAAGGGCGCACGGGACGTGCGAATCGCGTTCACGGCCACGCCTGCGCCGGGGGAGCGCCTCATGGTCGCGGGCATCGGTGCGCCGGCGCCGCGCACGCCGCCGCGACCAGCGCCTCCGAGGAGTCGTTCCTAGGAGTCGACCTGCCGGGGGTATGCCCCCGGCCACTTCGGAAGCAGCGCCCGCGCCTGGGCGAGGGCCTCGCTGCGGCTGTCATACGTGCCCGAGAACACCACCCAGTACCCGGGGCGAAGCGGGGGGTGGTCGGTGCTGAAGAGCACGCCGCCGGGCTGGCCCTGCGACTGCAGCCGGCTCGCCGCCGCGCGCGCATCGGACTCATTGCGGACGCTCGAGACGATGGCCGTCCAGCCGGACGTGCCGGCGGGCCAGTCGCCGCTCCCGCTCGATGTGCCGCCGCCGTCGATCCCGCTGGTGGATCCGCCGGGGGACGACGCCGAGGTGTCGGTGGGGTAGGGATCGGCCGTGGTGGATGGGTACTCGCTGGTGGTCTGCCCGCCCGCGGGCCCGGTCTCGGTGTAGACGCCGCTCGGGACCGACGCCGTGGTGTCGGCGGGCAGCGGGGTGGTGTAGGTGGTGTCCACGCCGGGCGTGGTGTACGTGGTGTCCATCGGCAGGGTGCCGGTGGTGTCGCCCGGGAGGCTCGAGTCGGTCTCGGTGGTGGGCATGGTGATGGACGGCACGGTGATTACCCGCGAGGTCTCCGGGGCGGTGACGGCCGCGGCCGAACCGGTGTCGTCCTGCGAGGCCACGTAGGCGAGGGCACCCGCGCCGGCGCCCAGCACGGCCAGCCCGAGCGCCACCACCGCCAGGCCTCCCGCGCCACGCCTGAGGCGGGGTGCATCCTTCGTGGGTGAGCCGCACTCGAGGCAGTAGGTCTGGCCGGGATCGAGTTCGGCGCCGCATACGGTGCAGTGCTGCGGGGCCGGTGCCTGCTCGGCCGCCGTGGCGTCCACCGGGGGGTCCTGTCCCTCGGCCTGGCCATTCGGGGGCGTGCCGGCGCTGCCGGGCGGACCGGGGTACGGCAGATCCGGCATCAGGCGCCGCCCCCGCCTTGCGGGGGAATGGCGGCGGTGGGCTGGGGGTCACCCTCGACGATGACCGTGGTGACCTGCTCCTCCACGATCACGGTCGTGGGTTGATCGGCCACGGCGGCGGCTTCTGCCACCTCGGGCTTGAGCGGGGCGCCGCACGACGCGCAGAAGTTCGCGGTGGAGCGCGAGCGGAAGCCGCAGCTCGGGCACTGGATACTGCTGCCGCGGCCGGCCTGCCGGCGCTCCTGGCGCTCCTGCCTGAGCTGGTCGAGTTGCACGCCGAGGTCGTCCACCTGGGCACGGATGTCCGCCACCTCGGCTGCGCGGCGGCGCATGACGTCCTCGGCGAGGAGCCCGCGGGAGTGGAGCTCCATCGCCAGGCCGCCGAGGTCGAAGATGCCCTGCTCGTACTGGCTGGTGAGCTGGCGGCGACGGCGCCTGAGCACGCCCGGGCGGATGCGATCGGGCTTGACGTCATCCGCCTCGACCGCAGCACCTGCATCCGGCGAACCAGCCTGCGGAGCAGGGGCCCCCCCGGGCGCGGAGGCGTCTGCGGCCTCGGGCGCGGGCTCTCGACGCCTGAGGAAGAGGAAGCGCTTGGGCTGGCTCGGCGTGGTGTCGCCCTCGCCGGGCGTCTCGGGCACGGAATCGGTCATCGCTCGCGGCCAATCGTAATCGCGCGGGCCGGACGGCGAGCCGGGCGTGTCACGGCGTTTCAGCGAGGTATCGGAAACCCCTGATCGGCCAATTGCGAGGCCGGCGCCATTGACGACGCCCGGCCGTGTAGGTAACGTGCTCAGTGCTTATCGCATCAAGAGCGGCAGAGGGACATGGCCCTGTGAAGCCGCGGCAACCAGCGCAATAGCGCCAGGTGCCAATTCCTGCAGGCATTCGTGCCTGGGAGATGCACGAGGCACACGCTTCCACATACGAAGCGCCCTCGAACTCCCGGCTACGAGAGGAGAACGAGGATGACATCAGTGACAGGGCGGGCCACCGGCGCACGGGGCCTGCGATGTAAGGAATGCGGCGAGGAGGTCCCCCTCGGGGCCTCGTACGCCTGCGAGTTCTGTTTCGGGCCGCTCGAGGTGGCCTATGACCGCGACGCCCTCAAGGCCACGGTCACCAGGGAGTCGATCGAGGCGGGGCCGCCGTCGATCTGGCGCTACGCCGATCTGCTCCCCTGCGCGCCGGAGGACCCCTCCGCGGGCCTCCCGGTGGGGCTGAGCCCGCTCGTGCGCGCACCGCGCCTCGCCGAGCGCCTCGGCCTGGGCGAGGTGTGGGTGAAGAACGAGACGGCCAACCCCACGCATTCCTTCAAGGATCGCGTGGTGAGCGTGGCGCTGCAGAAGGCCCGCGAGCTGGGCTACGAGGTGGCGGCCTGCGCGTCCACGGGCAACCTGGCGCAGTCGGTGGCCGCGCATGCCGCGGCAGCCGGCATGAAGAGCTACGTGTTCGTGCCCGCCGACCTCGAGAGCCAGAAGATCATCGCGACGGGCATCTACGGCTGCACCCTCGTGGCGGTGGATGGCACGTACGACGACGTCAACCGCCTCTGCATGGAGCTCGCCGCCGACCGGCCGTGGGCGTTCGTCAACGTGAACGTGCGTCCGTACTACAGCGAGGGCTCGAAGACACTCGCCTACGAGACCGCCGAGCAGCTGGGCTGGACGCTGCCCGACCGCTGCGTGGTGCCGATCGCCTCGGGATCCCTCTACACCAAGATCCACCGTGGCTTCACCGAGTTGCTCGACCTCGGGCTGGTCGAGGGCCACGTGCCCGCGATGAACGGCGCCCAGGCGCAGGGGTGCGGCCCCGTCGCCGCGGCCTACGAGGCCGGCCTCGACTTCGTGGCCCCGGTGCGGCCCGACACCATCGCCAAGAGCCTAGCCATCGGGAACCCGGCGGACGGCCTCTTCGCCCTCGACGTGGCCCGTGGCACCGGCGGCGGCATCGACGCTGTGACGGAGCGGGAGATCACGGAGGGCATCGCGCTGCTCGCCGAGACGACCGGCATCTTCACCGAGACCGCCGGCGGGGTGACCACCGCGGTGCTCAAGCGCCTCGCCGAGCGCGGCGAGATCGGCCGCGATGAGCGGGTGGTCATCTACATCACCGGAGATGGGCTGAAGACCCTCGACGCCGTTGCCGAGA
>CAIYRJ010000013.1 GCA_903928615.1 uncultured Actinomycetes bacterium
CGCGTAAAGGCACCTTTTCGCCCTGTGGAGGAGCTGTGGGCTGTGCGGGATAAACCAGGGGCCCGTCAACACCCATCCACAGCGCCTGAACCGCTTGTCTCAGGGGTGCTGGACAGGTGTTGAGGCACCGGGGCCCGGCAAGGGGGTTATCCACAACTAATCCCCAGCACCATGCCCGTTTCCCACACAGTGGGACGAACCGGAAAAGACCGCTGCGAGCAGGGATATGCGCCGGGTGGTGCCGGGGTGGGCGAAGCCAGCAGGCGGCGGCCACGCCGACACGCAGCTCAGGAGGAGCGGGTGACCTAGTTGGCGGAGGACGCCGCGCGAGCGACGCCGGTGAGCGACAAGGTGAGCGCCTGGACGGCCTCGTACACCTCGCCTCCATCGGCCAGCAGCTTCGTCACCTTCTGCACCGCGTAGATCACCGTGGTGTGATCGCGTCCGCCGAATGCCCGGCCGATTGTGGGCAGCGAGGCGTCGGTGAGCTCCCGCGAGAGGTACATCGCCACCTGGCGGGGCATCACCACGCGCTTGGTGCGCTTCTCGCCCACCAGCTCGTCGATGCTTATGGAGTAGTGGCGCGCAACCGCCTCCTGGATGAGGTCGATGCGCACCTCACCCTCACCACCCGGGAACAGATCAGTGAGCACTTCCTGAGCGAGGTCCACGGTCACCGGACGCCCTGAGATGGAGGAGTGCGCCACCACCCGGATGAGCGCGCCCTCGAGCTGCCGCACGTTGGTGGACACCCGCGCCGCGATGAACGACAGCACCTCGGGGTCGCGGATCTGGTAGCCGTCCGTCTGGACGCGCTTGCGGAGGATCGCGATGCGCAGCTCGAGGTCCGGGGGCTGCACGTCCGTGATGAGCCCCATCTCGAACCGCGAGCGCAGGCGGTCCTCGAGCGTCTTGATGGCGCTTGGCGGCCGGTCGCTGGAGATCACGATCTGCTTGCCGTGCTCGTGCAGGGCGTTGAACGTGTGGAAGAACTCCTCCTGCGTCTGCTCGCGCCCCTCCAGCATCTGGATGTCGTCGATGAGGAGGATGTCGGTGCTGCGGTAGCGGTCCTTGAACGACCTGATGCCACCGTCACGCAGGGCGTTGATGAACTCGTTCGTGAAGGTCTCCACCGAGACGTACCGCACCGAGAGCCCGGGGTGGTGCTCGGCCACGAAGTGCCCGATCGCGTGCAGCAGGTGGGTCTTCCCCAGGCCCACGCCGCCATAGATGAAGAGGGGGTTGTAGGCGCGCGCCGGCGTCTCGGCCACGGCCAGCGCAGCGGCGTGCGCGAAGCGGTTGCTCGGTCCAACCACCAGGGCATCGAACGTGAAACGTCCCTGCAAACGGGATGAAATCTCGTTCTGGGTGGGGGGCATCACCGGCTCGGGCCTGGGCGGGGTAGCCACAGCGGTGGCCGGGGTTGCCGGCCCCGAGGGCACCTCGGCCGGGGCGACCACCTCGACATTCACGACGACGTCGTGGCCGAGCACCTCGAACAGCGCGTCGCGCACGAGGGAGTCGTAGCGCTGCACGATCCATCCGCGCGCGAACTCGGTCTCCACGCCGATACGGAAGCGGCCGTCCTCCAGGCCAAGGGCGCGGGCCCTCTCGAAGGTGAGGCTGTAGGTCGCGCTGTTCAGCGCGCCGCGCAGGCGCTCGAGCACCTGCTGCCAGATGGCCTCGAGGCGCTCCTCATCCTGGATGATCGGGACGGATGAGCTCATGGACTAGAAGAGGGTCGCCACGATCGCGGCGCCACGCTCGGTGAGGACACGCCCGCCATCGGCGAAGCGCACGACAAGGCCGCGATGCTCGAGCATCACGAGCTCGCGACCAACCTCGCCCAAGGGAAGACCCAGCTCGCGAGCCATGGTCTCGGGGTGCGCCGGCGCCATCTCGAGCAGCAGCGCGAGCAGGCTGCGCTGCACGTCGTTGGGCTGGCCGGCCTCACCGGCGGGCTCCGGCGCGGGCGGGGCGTCCACGGTGATGGTCACCACCGCGCCACCACCGAGGTTCTCCTCGATTTCGAGCAACCCACCCTCCGCGGCCACCAGCCCCGACGCCAGTGCGAGCCCTGAGCCGCAACCACGCACCACGGCGCGAATCGACTCGTCGGCGCTGGTGTAGCCGGGCTCCATCGCGCGGCGGGGGTCGGCGATTCCCGGGCCACGATCCGACACCCGTACGGTGCGCCCGCCATCGAGCACGGTGATGAGGGCATCGCGGAAGTCAGCGTGGATGAGGTTCTCGATCACCTCGCGTAGCGCGAGCGGCGGGACGGACGACTCCTGCGCAACGATCGAGAAGGTGGCCTCGATCACCGCGGCCGGTGCGATGTCGCGCACCTCGGTGATGGCCGGCGGCTCCAGCGCGGCTCGGTGCACGGCGATGCGCACCACGTATGTGGTGCCGGGAACGTGCAGTGCCGCCAGGCTGTCGGGAAGTTCCGTGCTCATCCGGGCGCGGGACGCTACCAACGGCACATGGCCGGAAACGGGCATGGAGCGGCCTGTGGAC
>CAIYRJ010000014.1 GCA_903928615.1 uncultured Actinomycetes bacterium
GAGCGACGAGATGCCTCCCGATGCGAGGATCGTGAGCGGAGGAGCCGCATGCGAGAGCTTGCGCAGGGCCTCGAGGTTCGGGCCGCCCAGCGTGCCATCGCGCCCGATGTCGGTGTAGAGCAGGTGCCTCACTCCCGTGCGCACGAGGTCGGCGGCCACATCCACCGCCGTGCGGTCGGACACCTGCGTCCATCCGTGCGTGGCCACGCGGCCGTCGCGGGCGTCGAGCGCCACCACGAGCCGGTCGCCGAGGCGGGTCGTGGCCCAGGTGAGGAACTCCTCATCCTCGATCACCGCAGTGCCCACCACCACGCGATCCACTCCCGTGGCGATGGCCGTCTCCACCGCGGGCTTGTCGCGCAGCCCGCCACCGAGTTGCACGGTTCCGGGGAACGTGGCCGCCAGCTGGGCGATGATCGGCGCGTGCATGGGATTGCCCTGCAGCGCGCCGTCGAGGTCGACCACGTGCAGGTTCGTCGCGCCCTCCCGCGCGAAGTCCTGCGCCTGGGCCACGGGGTCCTCGTTGAACACCGTGGAGCGCTCGAAGTCGCCCTGGACGAGGCGCACCGCCATGCCGTCGCGCAGGTCGATTGCCGGATAGAGCTCGATCATGCGATGGCCCCCTCGCGCACCGCGATGCCCTCGAGCCAGCGACCCAGCAGGGCGAGCCCCGCGCTGCTCGACTTCTCGGGGTGGAACTGCACGCCGGCCACCGACCCGCGGCCCGCGGCCGCCACGAAGGGCGCGCCGTGCTCCGCAGTGCCGAGCACGTCGTCGGCGTCGGCGGGCTCGCACGCGTACGAGTGCACGAAGTAATAGGTGCGGTCGGCGGGCCCGCCATCCGCCGGGGCGAACACCGCGTCCGCGCGCCAATCGACCTCGCTCCACCCGATGTGCGGCACCTTCAGGTCGGTGCGCAGGCGGCGCACGCCACCGGGGATGAGCCCGAGTCCGTGAACGCCCGGGCTCTCCTCGCTCTCGTCGAACAGCAGCTGCAGCCCGAGGCAGATGCCGAGCACGGGCGTCCCCGCGGACGCGGCGTCGCGCAGCATGCCCGTGAAGCCATGGGCCTCGAGGCGCTCCATCGCGGCCCCAAAGCGCCCCACGCCGGGCAGCACGACGGCGTCGGCGCCCTGGGCGTCAGCCGGTCGGGCCGCCACGCGCACCCGGGCGCCGAGGCGCTCGAGGGCCTTCCCCGCGCTGCGGAGGTTGCTCATCTCGTAATCGAGGAGGGCCACCGACGGCCCGGACCCGCCTGCGGTCACAGGCTGCCCTTGCTCGACGGCACGCCGGTGACCCGGGGATTCACGGCCACGGCCGCGCGAAGCGCGCGCGCCACGCCCTTGAAGCACCCCTCGATCACGTGGTGGGGACCGCCGCCCTTGAGCACGTCCACGTGCAGCGTCATGCGGGTGGAGTTGGCCAGCCCGCGCATGAACTCCGCCACGAGGTCGGTCTCGAACCCACCCACCACGGCCGGCGCCAACGGCGCGTCGAACGACAGGTACGGGCGACCCGAGAAGTCGAGGGCCACCTGCACCAGCACCTCATCCATCGGCACGAGGGCGCTGCCCTAGCGCTCGATGCCGCTGCGGTCGCCGAGGGCCTCGTCGAGCGCCAAGCCGAGCGTGATGCCGGTGTCCTCCACCGTGTGGTGGCTGCCGGGCTCGAGGTCACCCGTGGCGCTCACCGAGATGTCGATGA
>CAIYRJ010000015.1 GCA_903928615.1 uncultured Actinomycetes bacterium
GCCGGGGAGCCCCTGTGGCGCGTGCTGGGCATCGACCCGAAGCCGGTGGCGTTCGTGATCTCCACCGGGCTCGGCGAGCCGCCCGACCCCGGCCGCGTGCTGGCCTGGGCCGAGGCCGCGCCGGGCATCGGCTTCAAGGTGGACGCCACGCCATCCTGGACGCGCGACGTGGCGCGCGCGCTGGCCGAGGGCGCCACCATCGAGGCCGTCGACCTCAAGGGGCACTACTCGGGCACCATCGTCGACCCGGGCGCCGACCCCTCGCTCTACGCGATGGTGGCCGAGGAGTTCCCGGACGCCTGGCTGGAGGACCCTCGCGTCGACGACCGCACGCGCATCGCCCTGGCCGGCGCCGAGGACCGGGTCACATGGGATGCCCCGCTGCACGAGGCCGCGGACATCGACGCCTTCCCCATCCGCCCGCGCGCCGTGAACGTGAAGCCATCGCGGGTGGGATCGCTCGAGCGGCTGCTCGGCTTGTACGACCACATCCGCGAGCACGGCCTCGGCGCCTATGGCGGGGGCCAGTACGAACTCGGGCCCGGGCGCGGGCAGATCCAGTACCTGGCGTCGCTCTTCCACCCCGACGCCCCGAACGACACCTCGCCCGTGGAGTACCACTCGCCGCCGCGCACGGGACTGCCGACGAGCCCGCTCGCGCCCGCGCCATCGGCAACGGGCTTCCGCTGGCACCCGGCAACGGCCGGGGACCCGACGGGCTAGGAGGCGGCGCCCGCCGTCTCGACCAGGTCGCGCGCCGCGATGAGGCGATCCCACGCGGCCTGCTCGGCGCGAAGGTGCTCGTCCTCGCTCGCGTAGAGGTGCGCTCCCCGCGATACGCGCAGGTAATCGGCCATTGCGCGCTCGAGTTCCTCATCGGGACTCATCTGGCGCCGTGTGGGAACTTCGCTGCTCACCACGTCACCTCCTGACCGTTCGAGCACACCGTAGCGCGCACTACGGGGGCATGCCCACCCCGGGGTTCCACTCCGCAACGCCGTCTCGCAACGTGGTCCGTGGCGGCGGGTAGCATCCGCCCATCGCCGAGGCCGCCACAACCGACGACGCGGGGGTTATCTCCCGCGACCCCCAGCGCTGGCGCGGTGCCCTCTCGCTGATCCTGCTCATCCTCTCGGTGCTGTGCCTGGTGCTGGGCAGCCTCTTCGTGTGGATGCGCGCCACGGCCTTCACCCCCGATGGCTACGTGGCCAAGGCGCTCACCGTGGAGGGAGAGGGACTCCTCGCCGAGAAGGTCAGCAGCTACGTGAAGAGCGAGATCCTGCCCGCGGATCGCGCCACGGAGATCGCCCAGCGCGTCGTCGATCCGCTGCCCATCGGCACGAAGGAGAAGAGCCTCCTGGCCGCCGCCCTCGGTGCGACGGTGAGCAACCAGGTGGCCAACGCCGTGCAGAACTACCTCGAGTCGGGCGCGGGCCAGCAGGTGGCCGAGGCCCTCTCGAGTCGCCTGAGCGAGGAGATCGTCAAGCTCGTCGACAACGGCAGCGGCGTGTTCGAGTTCGAGGGCGACGCCATCGTGCTCAACACGCAGCCCATCGCGCAGGGCGCGAGGGCGAAGGCCGAGGACCTGCTCGGGCCGCTCGCGCGCTTCCTGCCGCCGCCGCCCGAGTCGTACAAGAACATCGTGCTGGTGGAGGGCGACTACGTCGTCACGATCCAAAAGGCGATCAACCTGATCTGGCTCATGTCATGGCTGCTGCCGCTGCTCTTCGTGGTGCTGCTGGCGGCGGGCCTCTTCGCCGCGCGCCAGCGCAGGCCGGCGGCGTTCCGCACGATGATCGCCATCATCGTCGGGGCGGCCATCGCGGTCATCGCCATCCGCATCGCGCGCTCGGTGATCACCAACCTCATCCAGGAGGGCCCGCAGCAGGACGTCGTGGGCGCGATCCTCTCGGCCGCCACCGTGGAGCTGGTCGACCAGACGCTGGTCATCGTGCTCATCACCGCAATCGTGGGCTTCGTGCTCTGGCTCTTCGGCCCGGACCCGCCGGCGCGCTACGCGCGTGGCTGGCTGGCTGATCGCGGTCGTGACCTCGTCGCGGGCGAGCGCAGCAAGGCCGGGCGCATCACGGAGTTCGCGCGCCGCTACCGGGTGTTCCTCGACATCGGCGGCGTGGTGCTCACCATCATCGCGCTGCTCCTCGTGCCCAGCCTCACCGGCTTCACCTGGGTGCTCGCGCTCGTCGCGCTGGGTATCTGGCTGCTGCTCATCGAATACGGCGCCTGCGCGAAGTGGATGCAGGCCATCGCCAGGTGGGTCCACGGCCTGCGGCACACGCCCAGCGAGGGCTGATCGCAGGCAGTCCCCGGCGCGGCATCACGTGCGCCGATAGGCGAACATATGTTCGCTAGAGTGGACCCCGCATGGGGGACTCCGTCGACGACATCATCCGCGTGGCCGCGCTCACGATGAGCGAGGACCAGGCGGACCGCCTCATCGGCTGGATCGCCCTGCGCACGGGCCGCAGCAAGGCGCTGGCCACCGGTGACGACACCCTCGCCCGCCTGCGGCACGTGGCCGAGAACTGGCTCGATGACGACCAGAGGCGGCGGCTGGCCGGGTGGATCGCCCGCAAGGTGGCGCTGGGCGAGGACCCGGTGCCGGAGTCGCCGGGCGCGGCGCGGCGGGCGCGCGGGGGGTCTGGCACCCTGCCCGCATGACCGGAATCGACACGCCGCTCACGCGCCTGCTGGGCATCCGGCGCCCCATCCTGCTGGCCGGCATGGCGGGCGGGCCCACCACCCCCGAGCTGGTGGCGGCCGTCTCGCGCGCCGGGGGCCTCGGCGTGTTCGGCTTGGCCGGCATGAGCACCGATGCCACGCGTGACGCCGTGAGCCGGGCGGTGGCCCTCGCCGACGGCGCACCCGTGGGCGTGAACGTGTTGATCTCCCCGGCCGTTCCGCGCCCGGGGGCCGACCCGGAGGCCGTCGACCGCGTGCTCGCTCCGATGCGCGAGGAGATGCACCTGCCCCACCCCCCGCCGAAGGGCCCCACGCCGCCCACGCCGCTCGAGCTGGTGCAGGCCGGGCTCGAGGCCGGCGCCCGCGTGGTGGCCACGGGGCTGGGCGATCCCGCGGTGGTGGCCGGCGCCGCGCGTGATGCCGGCGCTCCGCTCGTGGCCATGGTGAGCACCGTGGACGATGCGCGTCGCGTGGTGGATGCCGGCGCCGACGTGGTGGTGGCGCAGGGCGCCGAGGCGGGAGGTCACCGGTCGAACTTCGAGGTGCCCGATGATCGCGAGGTTCCCCTGGTGGGGACCATGGCGCTGGTGCGCCAGGTGGTGCGCGCCGTGAACGTGCCGGTGGTGGCCACGGGGGGCATCATGGACGGCGCGGGCCTCGCCGCGGCGCTTGCGCTGGGCGCGAGCGGCGCGCAGCTGGGCACGGCCCTGCTGGTGGCGTCAGAGGCCGGCGTGCCCGCGGGGTGGCGTGATCGCCTGCGCACGGCGCGTGACGACGAGACCATCATCACGCGGGCGCTCTCGGGTCGCCCGGCGCGAGGCCTGCCGAACGCGCTCACCGAGGCGCTCGACGTGCCCGGCGCCATGGGCTGGCCGCAGCAGAACGCCGTGGCGGCCGACATCCGCCGCGCGGCGGCGGCCGCGGGTGACGCCGACCACATGTCGCTATGGGCCGGGCAGGCCGCCGCGCTCTCGGGCCCCGACCGCCCCGCGGCGCTCATCATCGACGAGGTGATGGACCAGGCGCTCGTCGAGATGCGCCGGCTCGGAGGCCTGGCGCAGGCCGACGGCCCGGCGTAGATCCCACGCGATGCGCTGCGCCCCAGTAGGGCGCATGCGGCAGCCGACGCCCCCGGTCAGTACTGGTGCTCGGCGCCGTCCCAGTCGAGGAAGGCCCCGGTGCGCGACATGTCGAGCCCATCGGCGATGGCGATGATGCCCTCCGCCGACTGCTCGGGCGCAAGATCGGCATGGTCGCCGCCGCCCATGGCCGTGCGCATCCACCCCGGGTTCACCGCCACGGCGGGGATACCCTCGGGCTCGAGCTCTGCGGCGAGCGCGCGGGTGGCCATGTTGAGCGCGGCCTTCGCGGAGCGGTAGCCGTAGTTCACGGCGCTGTCGGTCGCGTAGCCGCCCATCGACCCGAGCCACGAGGTGATGTTCACCACGCGTCCGCGCGGTGAGGCCGCGAGGTGGTCGAGCGCCCCGCGCACCACCAGGAGCGCGCCCACCACGTCGACCCGGTAGATGTCGAGCATCGGCTGGGCCTCCATGCGCCGCACCGTGAGCGTGGTGCGGCCGTCGGGCACGGTCATGGCGTTGACGGCGGCGCTGTTGATCACCAGATCCACGCCGCCGAGGCGCTCGGCCATCGCGGCCACCGCCGGCGCCACGGAGTCGCTGTCGGCCAGGTCGAGGCGCTCCACCGTGACCCCCGGCAGCGCCGCCAGCTCGTCGGCCGACGACGGGTCGCGCACCGTGCCCGCCACGAGGTCACCGCGCGCCGACAGCGCCTGCGCGAGGCACAGCCCGAGCCCGCGACCCGCGCCGGTGACGATCACCCGCTCAGCCACGGCGCGTGCGGAGGGGCTCACGGCCCTCCGGTGCCTCGGGGAACGACGTGCGGAAGGCCGGCTGCGTGCAGGGCCCGGCGTCACGGTGCGGGAAGGTCGGGTCGATCGCGGCCTTGCACTCGGCACGCGGCACGCGCTCGGCCAGCAGGGCCCCGAAGCCCGGGTGCTGGGCGTCCTGCTCGAGCAGGCGGTCCAGGTCGACCTCCGCCGAATAGACCTTGTCGATGCAGCCGATCCAGCGCACGCCGTCCTGCTCGTGGGCGTAGAGGCGCGGGCACTCGATCTGCACGCAGTGCGCGGGGTAGACCACGCGCTCGCACCGCACCGGGCACGCACGGCACGAGCCGTGCTGAGGAGGTTCGCTCACGCCACCAGTGAAGCGGGGCAGCGGCCGGCGATCAAGCGACCGCGCGCTCCCCGAACATGCTCTTGAGCGACGCCAGCAGGCCGCGGTCTCCGGGGTCCACCTGGTACTCGTTGCCGAGGCGGATGCGCTTCTCCCCCTCGGGGGTGCGCAGCGCGACGATGACGCAGGCCCCGCCGGGATGGTCGCTGAAGAGCTTCTTCAGCATCTCCATGTCGGCGCTGGCGAACCGCGAGGCCTCCACCTCGAGGAGCAGGCGGTCCTCCTCGTCGGCCGGGTCGGGCACGAACGGCTCCACCGCCTGCGCGACGAACTTGGTCTCGCCCTCGCCCTTCTGGTCGACCCGCCCGTTGATGAGCACCAGGGAGTCCTCGGCGAGGAACTCCCGCGCAACGGTGAGTACCTGGGGCACCACCACGACCTCGATCGACCCCTCCAGGTCGTCGAGGCGCACGAAGGCCATGGGCTCGCCGCGCTTGGTGGTGATGTTCTTCACGGCGCCCACGAGCCCGCCGAGGGTGACCGACTGGCCATCCGCGCAGTTGCCGACCTCACCGAGGGTCACCGACGTGAGGCGCCGCAGCTGGCGGCGGCAGTCGGCGAGCGGATGGCTCGACAC
>CAIYRJ010000016.1 GCA_903928615.1 uncultured Actinomycetes bacterium
CCGACGAGGCGCGGCGCGCCCGCGAGCAGAGCACCGCCGCGCGGGAAGGCCGCCCGGGAACCTGACGCGGTGCGCGGTGGTGCCCGCATGGCGGGGAGCGCCGGTCAGCTGTGGTCTGTGCCGGCGATCACCGCCACGGCGTGTGGCACCACCGGCGACACCGCGTCCCAGGCATCGGTGGCCCCGTCGGGCGAGCCCGGCAGCGCCAGCACCAGGCAGCGGCCGCGCACTCCGGCGCACGCCCGCGACAGGTCCGCCGTGGGCACTCCTGCCCGCGACGCCGCGCGAATTGCCTCGCCCATGCCGGGCACCATGGGGTCGCAGGTGGCCTGCACGGCCTCGGGGGTGCGGTCGCGTGGGCCGAGGCCCGTGCCCCCGGCCAGCAGCACCACGTCGTGGTCGTGCGACAGGTCGCACACGGCCGCCGACACCGACTCGACGCCGTCGACGATGACCCGCGTGTCGTGCACGACAAGTCCGGCCTGCTCGACCGCTGTGACCAGCGCGGGGCCGGTGGCATCGGCGCGCGTGCCGGCGGCGGCGCGGTCGCTCACCGTCACCACCGCCACGCGCAGGCCCCCCGAGGTGGGCATCAGACGCCCGCCGGCACCCGGTGGGCCTCCAGCCGGTGCAGCATGCCCGCCAGCAGGTCGCGCTCCTCGTGCGACAGCGGGGCCAGCATGGCGTCCTCGTCGGCCTGCCGGCCCGTGCGAGCCGGGATGGTGGCGCGGCTCAATCCCATCTGGTGCCGCGCGCGCATCAGGCCTCCTCGTCCCGTGTCGCGGGGTGGTCAACCGCCCCTCGGTCGCGTTGCTCGCCGCCCACGGTCTTCTCCAGCAGCACCACGTCGGCGATGCGCGGTGCCGGCCCCTCGATGCCCTTCACCATGTCGTAGATGGCGAGCGCGCCCACCGACGCGGCCGTGAGGGCCTCCATCTCCACGCCCGTGCGGCCATCCATGCGCACGGTCACCGTGATGGTCGCTGTGCCCGCGCGCTCGTCGAGTACCACCTCGGCCGACGCGTGATCAAGCGCCAGTGGGTGGCACAGCGGGATGAGGTCGGCGGTGCGCTTGGCGGCCTGGAGGGCGGCGATGCGTGCCACGGCGAGGGCATCGCCCTTGGCCAGTGCGCCACCGGCCAGGGCCTCCATGGCATCGTCGCCCATGGCGATCACCGCCTGGGCGACGGCGGTCCGCCGCTGCACTGCCTTGCCTCCCACGTCCACCATGCGCGCGTTGCCACGGTCGTCCACGTGCAGTTCACGCATCGATCGCCACCGCGTCGCCCAGCGACTCCCACACGTCGAGCTTCGACCTGACGCGCCGGATGACATCGTTCGTGAACTCCGTGGTCGACGCGCTGCCGCCGAGGTCGGGGGTGCGCACGCCATCGGCGATGGCCTCGAGCGCGCCCTCGTAGATGGCACGCGAGGCGCGCGCCGCCGTGGGGCCGGGCATGTGCCCCAGCACCGCCGCACCCGCCAGGATCATTGCCAGCGGATTGGCGACGTCCTTGCCGTACAGCGTGGGCGCGGTGCCATGCGGCGCCTCGGCCATGACCACCGACGGCCGGTAGTCGTGGTCGAAGGCCAACAGCAGTGACTCGGCGCCGGCGATGGTGCCGAACAACTGCATGACCATGTCGGACAGCAGGTCGCCGTCGCGGTTGAGCGACGGCACCACGAGGGCGTTGCCGCTGTGGCCCACGAGCACCGCATACAGCGCATCAATGAGCGTGGGCCTGTACGGCACGCCCGGGTGCCGTGCGGCGGCGGCATCGATCTCCTCCTTCAGCATTCCCTCGTACACAGGCGACACGGTCCACTTGGGCCCGCCCATCACCGTGGCGCGCATTCGCCCGGCCTGCAGGAACGAGAACTCGGCCACCGCCCGGCACACCCTGCGCGAGATGTGCTCCTCGCGAAAGGCCTGCTCGTCGAGCCCTTCACCGGTGCGCCATTCGCGGGCGCCGTAGGCGTCGTCCACGGCCATTCGTACCACCGAGATGGGCGCATGCACGCCGCCCAGCGGGTTGACCCCTGGCAGTCGCCGGCCGGTGCGGATGATGACGCTGCCACCGGTCTCGGCCCGCAGGATGGCGTTGGGGCTGCCCACGTCGCCGGTCCCCTCGGGCGTGGTGGTGGCGGCCTTCAGCCCGTACCGGTGTTCGCGCATGGCGGCCGCGGCCTCGTGCACCACGCCGTTGCCCGTGGCGCGCCGGTTGGCCAGCGACAGGTCGAAGTACCGCAGGTCGAGTTTCATGCCGGTGACGTCGGTCGTCAGCACGCGCAGGGCCTGATCGAGCAGCTCCTGGCCGGTCTGGTCGCCGTCCATCACCACCAGCACGTCACTCACGCCGCCACCCCGCGATCTCCGCGTCGGTCAGGTGGCACGAGGGGTCGCCCTCGTGCATCGCCAGCCCACATGCCAGCACGCGCGAGGTCAGCCCGCCCCCGCACATGTCACGGAAGGCGCAGTCGGCACACCGGCCGCTCAGTTGCTCACTGCGATTTCGAAGGCGCGACAGCAGGGGCGTGGCGCGCTGCCATATGTCGGACAGCGGCGCGGTGCGCACCGACCCCAGCGGGGTGCCGCTCCAGAACTGGTCGGGGCGTACCGTGCCCACCCAGTCGACGGCGGCCAGGCGGCGTCCCCCGGCGCCGCGCTGGCCGCCGTTCCGCGACAGCGCGGCGGCCGCGGCGTCCGCGC
>CAIYRJ010000017.1 GCA_903928615.1 uncultured Actinomycetes bacterium
AGGCGGTCGAGGAAGATGTCCGAGATGAACAGCTTCTTGGCCTCGACCAGGTTGATGGTCCAGGACAGGAAGTCGCCCTTGTAGGCGGTGTTGATCGAGGACATCACCGCGCCGGCCTTGAGGATGCCGTACCAGATCGGCAGGAACTCCTCGCAGTTCGGCAGCATCACGCTGACCGACTCGCCCTTCTCCACGCCGCGGGCGAGGAGTGCGTTGGCGATGCGGTTCGATCGCGCGTTGACCTCGCCGTAGCTCACCCACGGGTTACCCGCGAACTTCAGGTAGTCACGGTCGGGGTGCGCCTCGGCCTTGTCCCTCAGGACCTTGGCGAGGATCCAGTTGGTGGGATCCTCCTTCGCGTACCAGTCACTCCAGTCGGCCATCGCCTTTATCTCCTCGTGAGGTTCTCGGGTAATGGTTCCCGCAGCCTCAGGCAGCGGGGGTGAACTTGGGCAGTGTGATCTCGTCGGTGACGTCGTCGAAGACGATCTGCACCTTCATGCCGATCGCGACGTCCTCCGGGTCCAGCGACGGATAGCCATCCTCGTCCTTCACGAGGATGGTCATCATGCGCGGGCCCTCGTCGAGGTCGACCAGCGCCACGATGTGCGGCGGGTCGCCCTTGTAGGCCTTGCTCGGCCCGATGAAGTGGGTCGAGTAGGTATAGACGGTGCCTGTGCCCTTGGCGTCCGTCCAGCTCGTGGCGCTCAGCGTGCCCGGGGCGTACTTGCGCGGGTACCAGAACGGCTTGCCCGTGTCGTCGCAGGGCAGGATGAAGCGGTGCTCCTTCATGGCCTCCCAGAACGGGGCGTCCTCGGGGCGAAGGTCGGGAAGGGGCTTGGTGTAGGCGGGCTTCTCTGACATGTCTCGGTGTCTCCTGGTTCTTCTCGTCGTGGCCGGGGCTACGCCGCCGACGGCGGCTCGCTGGACAGCACCAGCGCGCTCGTGGCCGCGAGGATGCCGCCCGAGCCGTTCGTGATGGCGAGCTTGGCGCCGGGAACCTGGTGGTTGCCGCCGTTGAACTCGGTCTTGTCAGAGTCGTCGGCCTCGCCGCGCAGCTGAAGCACGGCCTCGACGATGTGGTGCATGGCACCGAGGTGCGCCTGGCGGATGAGCCCGCCGTGGGTGTTCATGGGGAGCTTGCCGCCCAGCTTGGCGTTGCCCTCCATCACCCAGTCGCCCGCCTCGCCGGGGCCGCAGATGCCGAAGCCCTCGAGCGCGATGAGCGGGGTGAACGAGAACGAGTCGTAGATCTCGGCCACGTCGAGGTCCTGCGGCGTGATGCCGGCGACCTCCATGGCACGGCGGCCGGCGCGGCCGAGGCCGTCGCGCACCGACGCCACCGACTCGGCCTCGGAGATGTACTGGTGCGAGAAGCCCTCGCCGATGCCGGTGATGTACACGGGCTTCTTCTTCATGTTCTTGGCGCGGGCCTCGGTGGTGACGATGAACGCCGCGGCGCCGTCACTCACGAGGGAGCAGTCCATCGCGTGGAACGGGGTGGCGATCCAGCGGTCGGCCATGACGTCCTCGACCGTGACCGCGTCGCGGAGCATGGCGTTCCACTTGAGGGCGGCGTGCTCGGACTGCGTGGCCACGACGGCCGCGAGGGCCTCCTGCGGGATGTCGTGCTCGTACATGTAGCGCTGGGCCAGAAGGCCGTAGCCACCGATGGTGGTGAGGCCGAAGGGGGCCTCGTAGGCGCCGTGGCTCATCTCGCGGGCCATGGCGATCATGCCCGACGACGAGATGCCCGAGCGGGTGTTGTCGCCGCGCACGCAGAGCACCACCTCGGCGAGGCCGGCGTCGATGGCCATCGCGGCCTGGACGGCCATGAGCGGCGCGGTGGCGCCGCCGACGGCGACCGAGGCGAAGTAGCCGGGCTTCATGCCCATGTAGTCGGCCAGCGTGGTCGAGTGCATCAGGGTGGACTCCACGAAGGAGAACGCCGTGACGATTCCATCGACGTCGCTCAGCTGCAGGCCGGCGTCGTCGAGGGTGGTGCGGGTCACCTCGGTGAGCAGCTCGAACGAGCCGCGGTCGCTGATGATGCCCTGCTCGGTCTCACCGACACCTGCGATGCAGATGCCCTTGCCGAGCATCCGGCGCGCTTCCTTGATGTCGGGCGTTCCCTCTGCCATTCCTGTGTCCTCCACGGAAGTCTTCATGGGTCCGGGCGCGGCGAGGACGGCCACCGAACCCGCAGGTATCGGAACCGTCCCGGCAACGACCGGAGCGTGGTCGCGCGACCCTTCTCGTGAGCCGCCCTCATTACCGGTCGGGGAAGTTACCCACCCACGGGCGGCTTTGCAGGAGAACGGTCGATGCGCCCCCGAAACGCGGTGTCACGTGTCAGGAGCGCCGCGCAGGGGCTTCCCCTCGCGCAGCTCGGCGATGCCCTCAGCGCACACGCCGTACCCGAGCCAGGGGCACCCCCCGCACAGGTCCGCGAGGTCCCCGGGGGCCACGCGGTCGCGCACGCGGGTGCGAAGGTCGTCCCAGCTCATCTCCTCGCCCGATTCCACCCCCAGCACCTGCGCCACCCGGGCGTCCTGCCGCACCACGGACTGCCCGTAGCGCAGGCAGCCGCCGGCCGAGAGCGACGGGCAGGCCCGGCACACGGCGTCCGAACCCACGCGCACGCGGACGCGGATGCCCGGCTCGTCGCGCAGGCGGGCGACGATGCCGGCAAGGGACGCCACGAACCCCTCGGAGTACCCCATTCCCCGGAATCCGTGCACGCAGAGCGCATGATGGGCGCTCAGCTCGATGAGGTCGTCGGGCATGCGCGCAGGCTAACGCGCCGGCGCCTCACGGGGCATGGTGGCGCTAGGCGTCGGCGGTGTCGAGGCGCGGCGGGCCGGCGGCCATGAGGGCGTCGGCGATGGCCTCGGTGAGGAACTGCACGCGAGCCCAGAGAAGCGCTGCCTCCCGGGCGCGGGCGGTCTCGGGCGCGCGCTCCCAGAGCGGCGCCGCGACATCCGA
>CAIYRJ010000018.1 GCA_903928615.1 uncultured Actinomycetes bacterium
GGGCCCCTCGGGTCGCGAGGAGTACGAGGCGGGGCACATCCCCGGCGCGGTGTTCGTGGACCTCGACGTGGATCTCGCCGACATCACCACGCCCGACCGGGGGCGTCACCCGCTGCCCACGCCGCAGGCCTTCGCCGCCGCCATGGGCGCGCTGGGCATCGGCGACGGCGATGCGGTGGTGGCCTATGACGCCGCGGGCGGCATCTTCGCGGCGCGCCTGGCCTGGATGTTGCGAGCCATAGGCCACCGCGCCGCGGTGCTGGATGGCGGCCTGTCCGCGTGGGGCGGCCCGCTGCACGACGGCCCGGGCCCCGCCCGCGTGCCCGCGAGGTTCACCCCTGTGCCGTGGCCGGCGCAGGCGATCGCGTCGATCGACGAGGTGGCCGCCGCCATGGGCCCCGACTCCGCGTGCGTGCTCATCGATGCCCGCGCGCCGGAGCGATATCGCGGGGAGCTCGAGCCGGTGGATCCGCGGGCCGGCCACATCCCCGGCGCGGTGAACGCGCCGTGCATGGCGCATCTCGGGCCCGACGGCAGGCTGCTTCCCGCCGACGCGCTGCGCGCGCAGTTCGCCGCCGCGGGCGTCACGCATGCGGATGGCGCCATCGCGTACTGCGGGTCCGGGGTGAATGCCTGCCACGGCCTGCTGGTGATGGAGCACGCCGGGCTCGGCAGAGGACGACTGTTCCCGGGCTCATGGTCGGCGTGGAGCAACCAGCCCGACCGACCCGCGGCGTCCCTGCCCCCGCCGGCGACATGACGTCGCGGACGGGGACAGGGCGCGGCGCTACTTCTTGACGGTGAGCGGGCTGGCCTGGCCCGACTGCGGGAGGCCCGAGATGATGCCGTTCACCATCAGGGTGGACTTGCCCACCAGCGTGGAGCTGAGGCTCTTCGGCACGGTCACCTTCACCGTGTTCGTGCCCTTCTTCACCGACGCGTTGAGGATCGTCGTGCGCTTCTTCATGTTCGCGATCGCGATCTTCGCAGTGCCCTTGGCCGAGGATCGGATCTTCAGCGTGTAGGTCTTGCCGCGCGTCACCGTGGACGGGCGCGAGGTGGTCCACATGCCCACCGTCATCGTCGTGCTCGCCTGCGCCATGGCGTCGCACATGGTCTCGGCCACCCACAGGTTGCTGTCCGACCCGAGCACGAGCGGGTTGAACGTTCCGTACCAGGTCGCGAACACCGCGGCGTTCGCCGCGGGGTACTCGTTGATGACGCCACTCGTGGTGGTGGAGCCCAACTGACCGGCGCCACTGACGAACCAGAGCTTCCCGGCCGCGGTGGCCCACCCGATGGCCTCGGAGTTGGCCACGGCCTTGGGGAATTGCGTGAAGGTCGGCATCGCCCCGGCGGATGCCGCGGGCACCACCCGGGTGATCGCGCTGAGGGACCCATCGGTGTACCAGAGGTTGCCGTCAGGTCCCTGCACGAGGCTCTGCGGGGCGCTTCCGGTGGGCGTCTGGATGGTGGTCACGGCTCCAGCCGTGGTGATGGTGGCGAGGCCGTACCCGTTGGTGCCGGCAAGGCTCGCCCACAGCACGCCCCCCGGACCCGCGATGATGTCCTGCCCCGTGGCCGAGCCGATGGGGATCGGGAACTGCGTCATCACCCCCGCCGGCGTGATGCGACCGATGTTGGCCGTGCTCTGCGTGAACCAGAGGTTGCCGTCGGGGCCCGTGGTGATGCCCTGCGCGCTCTGCGCACCCGATGCCCACGGCAGGGTGAACTCGGTGATCACCCCTGCCGGCGTGATGCGCCCGATGCGGGGCGCGTTGGCCTCGGTGAACCACAGGTTGCCGTCCGGGCCGACGGTGATGTCCAGCGGCCCGGATCCGGCCGACGGCAGCGGGAACTCGGTGATCGCGCCCTGCGGCGTGATGCGCCCGATGGCGTTGCTGCCCTGCTCGGTGAACCAGACGTTGTTGTCAGGGCCGAGCACGGTCGCGGTCGGGTTCGACTGCTGGCTGGGGGTCGGGAAGAGGTTGGTCATCCCCTTCTGCTTCGCGAGGTTGCAGATCTGCGCTCCCTCGTAGCCCGCGTTCGCGGTGGCGGGGATGGCGATGAGGGCGGCTGCGCCGATCGCGGCGGCGCCGAGAATGCGGCGCGAGCGTGCGGTCGTTGACATGGTGGGGCCTCCGGTTGGGGTTTCTATCCGGGTGGGTGGTTTCGCGTGGTGAGACTAGCCAGCGGCTCGATCGACCGGCCCCGCCGGGGCGCCATCGTCGTGCCATACCTCCCATGCCACCGCGTTGAGCTCGCACGACCACACGGTGATGCGGCCGATGAGGTAGAGCACGAACAGCAGCGTGGCCGCGAGGCCGAGCA
>CAIYRJ010000019.1 GCA_903928615.1 uncultured Actinomycetes bacterium
CAGGTCCGCGCGGCCTGGTCGGCCACCGGCCGCACCGGGCAGGAGGTCGCGGGAACCATGCTCGCGGCGCGCATCGACGGCGGCACCTGGGTGATGGCCGACATGGGCCCGGTGGGCACCCCGGAGTGGTGGCTGTTCCGCGCCGTGGATGCCACCACCTACCGGGCCGAGTCGACCGTGGGCTTCCCTGCTGGCTGCCCGTCGATCCCCGTGGCGCTGCGCGAGGTGTGGGGCTTCGCATCGGAGTGCGCGGCCGGCGATCCCGGCGCGCCGCTTCCGGGGTCGGTGCCCGCCGGCGAGCTGCCCGAGCCCGTGCGCGGCGTGGGCATGTGGATCTGGTACACGGGCAAGGCCGAGGGCTCGCTGCAGGGCATCATCGACCGCGCGCGCACCTACGGCGTGCGCACCGTGCACATCAAGTCGGGCGATGGCACGTCGTACTGGAGCCAGTTCGACCGCGCCGTGGGGCCGCTGAAGGCCGCGGGCCTGCGCGTGTGCGCCTGGCAGTACGTGCGCGGCCGCAAGCCCGTGGCCGAGGCCGCCGTGGCCGCCCGCGCCGTGCGCGCCGGCGCCGACTGCTTCCTCGTGGATGCCGAGATCGAGTTCGAGCGCCTGCCCCAGCGCTACCTGCGCGCCACGCGCTACATGCGCGCCCTGCGCGCGCGCGTGGGCAGCGCGTACCCGATCGGGCTCACCACCTTCCCCTACGTGGACGTGCACGGGCCCTTCCCGTACACGGCCTTCCTCAATGGCCCCGACGGCGCTCAGTTCACGATGCCGCAGGTCTACTGGAAGGCCTTCCGCGTGTCGCCCGCGGCCGCGGTGGAGCGCACCATGCGCTGGAACCGCATCTACGGCAAGCCCATCGCCCTGCTCGGCAGCACCTACATGCGCGAGAGTGCGTCGTCGATCCGGCAGTTCCGGTGCGCGTCGCAGGCCGCCGGCGTGGGCGGGGAGAGCTGGTGGGAGTGGAGGAACACCCGGCCCGGGCAGTGGCCGGCCCTGGCGTCGCCGCTCACCTGCCAGGCGCCGCTCGCGAAGCCCGGAGCCACGCGGTATCCGGTGATGGGCATGCGCTCGCGCGGCGACGCCGTGCGCCGCCTGCAACAGCTGCTGCGCGGCCAGGGCATCGCGGTGCGCGTGGACGGCTTCTTCGGGACCACCACCCGCGACGCGCTCGCCACGTATCGCGCACAGCGGGGCCTCGTGGGCGGGCCGGGCACCGACGACGCCGTGTGGGCCGACCTGATCCAGCGCAGCGGGTCGCTTATGACATCCCGCGGGGGGTAGGCACCCCCGCCGTTGGTACCCTTGTGACTCGGATAAGCGGCCGCTCGGACTTGCCTGCATGAGCACTGAGATGATCAACAAGGTCCTTCGCTTCGGCGAGGGGCGCGGGATGAAGCAGCGCGTCAAGCGGGTGGAGCGCATCAACGCGCTCGAGCCCGAGATGCAGGAGCTGTCCGACGAGCAGATCCGCGAGCACGCGGACGACATCCGGAATCGCATCGCGGGCGGCACCGACCTCGAGGACGTGCTCGAGGAGACCTTCGCGCTCGTGCGCGAGGCGTCGTGGCGCAGCCTCGGCATGCGGCACTTCGACGTGCAGCTGATCGGCGCCATGGTGCTGAACGAGGGCCAGATCGCCGAGATGAAGACCGGTGA
>CAIYRJ010000020.1 GCA_903928615.1 uncultured Actinomycetes bacterium
CCATCGAACGCGAACACGATCACCAGGGACAGGGGGATGATCGCCAGCCCGGCCACGAAGGCCCATGCGCGGCGCCACGACGTGCGAAGCGCCGGCCAGGCCGCGAGCGCGATGACCGGGATCATCACCAGGGCGGTCTCACGCGCGGACCACGCGGCGCCAATCGCCAGCCCGGCGCCGCCGAGCCACAGCCAGGCGCTCCTCTCGCTGGTGCCGCGGTTTGCGCGCAGGGCGGCCCATGCGGCGAGCGCGATGAACAGCGGCATCACCGCGTCGGGGCGCAGTCGCGTGGCCCAGAGCACCTCCACGGGGGCCACGGCCACGATGCCCGCGGCCACCAGCGCGGGGCGTCTGCCCACGAGCTCGCGTGCGACCAGGAAGGTGGCGAGGATGCAGAGCACCGAGCATGCGAGGGGCCACGCGATGGCCCGGTAGTCGTCTGCACCCGCGATGCGGAACACCAGCGCCACCGGCCAGAGGAACGCCGCCCGCGCCCCGAACCATTCGGCCTCGCCCTCGGGGAGGAACCCGTTGGCGAGGTTCTTCGCCGCGGCCACGTAGCGCGCGTCGTCCGACCCCAGCGCGAACTCGAGGCCGCCAAGCGCCCACCACCGGATGGCGGCCCCGATGGCCATGAGCCCCGCAACCGCCAGCGCGGTGAGCAGGCGGATGTCCCGGGCGGCCCGACCGATGCGCCTCGCGGCCCGACCCGCGACCGGCTCGCGTCGTGCCAGGGGGTCAGGTGCCCGCGTGGTCATCGGCGGCGCGAGAACGACAGGTTGCTGAGCGACGTCCGGGCGTCGGCGAACTCACGCGGGGCGAGCACCCGCGCCAGCAGCACGAACACCGCGCCGCCCACGAACGACACGACCGCGAGCCAGGCGAAGGCGCCCCAGAAGGTGCCGGTGTTCGCCGGCATGAGGAACGCCGGGATGAGTGCGATGGCCCCGGCGATGATCCCGGCGACCAGCACGCGCCCCTGCTGGCGCGCGAGCATGCGCAGGGACAGCTGCGGGGTGCGGCGGCGCAGGAACCACAGGGTGATGCCGGTGTTCACGTACACGGCGATGGCGCTTGCGAGGGCGAGCCCGGCCTGCTCGAGCGGACCGAGCAGGATCAGGTCGAGCCCGATGGTGAGCACCACGGTGAAGATCGTGGCCACCATGATCTCCCGGGCGTGGTTGCCCGCCGACAGGGTGCGGTTGAGCAGGTAGCCGATGAAGTTGCCCCACACCGCGATGCCATAGAAGGCCAGGGGGGCGGAGATCTCCGACACGCAGGCGGAGTCGCACTTGCCGCGGCCGAACGCCACCTGGGCGATCTCCCCCGCGCCGATGAACATGAGGAGCGACAGGGGGATCGACACCAGGGCGAGGATGCCCGCGGCCCGGCGGAAGGCGTCGACGCCCTCGTTCTTGCGCGACTCCGCGAAGAAGCGCGCGATGAGCGGGAACAGCGGTGTGAGCAGGGGAAAGAGCAGCACGGTGCGCGGTGCGGAGCCGAGGGCGTTGGCGAATGACAGGGCCGCGTTGCGGCCGGCCTCGAGCGACGAGGCGAAGAGCTTGTCGGTGAAGGAGTTCACCTGCTGCAGCAGCGACGCCGCCGCCACCGGGATGGCCAGCACGGCCACCGAGCCGAGGCGGGGGTGCGAGAACGCCACCTTCAGGCCGCCTCCGGCCTTCGACTCGCGGATGAACTGCGGCAGCTGCAGCGCCACCTGCAGCACGGCGCCGAGGGTGACGCCCCAGGCGGCGGCGGTGATGCCCAGGGCGCCCGCGCCGAGGATGACGCCCACGAGGATTCCCGCGTTGAACGCCACGCCCACTGCGGCGGGGCCGGCGAAGCGGCCGTGAACCTGAAGGATGGCGGTGAACATCGCGGAGAAGCCCTGCAGCATGAGCGCAGGTGCCATCACGCGCAGGAGTTCGGATGCGATGGCGGCGCGCTCGGGCCCCATGTCGAAGAACCAGATGAAGAACTCGGGGAAGATCGCGACGAGGCCGGTGATCACCACGAGGGCCATGCCGATCCAGCCGGCGATGGCCCAGAGCAGGCTCCACGCGCTGGCCGCGCCGTTCTGCTCGCGCTCCTGCTGGAAGATGGGGATCATCAGCGTGGTCAGCACGTAGAGCAGCACCGCCGCCACGGTGTTGACCACGAAGAGGGCGTTGACCAGCGCGTCGGTGTCGGCCGTGGCGCCGTACACGCCCGCGAGCACGATCTCGCGCACGAAGCCCAGGATCCGGGAGAGGATCCCGAAGAGCGCGACGACGGCGGCCGCGCGGGCGACCTGCCGGATGCTCATCCCGTCGGCTTCATCCCGTAGACCGTGCGCACGCCCGTGATCAGCAGCATGCCGTCGATCCCCACGGCCGGCGTGTACCGGCCGTCGGGGAAGGTGAACACCCGCTCGCCCGTGCGGGCGTCGAGCGCGAAGGTGCGGCCGTCACTCGGGCGCCGCGCGATGGTGGAGAACCACACGAGGTCGCCGATCACGGTGGCCGAACCCGCGATGCGCTCGCCGGCGTCGAAGGTCCAGCGCACCCCGCCGGTGACGGCATCGAGCGCGTAGAGCTTCTTGTCGTAGGAGCCCACGTACACCGTCTCGTCGCTCACGGCGGGGCTCGAGTAGGCCCAGTCGCCCACCACGCGCACCCAGGCGATCGAGCCATCGCGCGAGTTGAGCGAGATGATGCGCCGGTTCACGTTGCTGGCGTAGATGCGCCCGTAGGCCACGGCCGGGTTGCCGTAGAAGGTGCCCGCGCCCGCGAGCAGTCGCCCGGGGCTGGTGGTGCGCCACCGGATGCGCCCGGTGCTGGCGGAGAACGACGTGATGCGTCCGCCGTAGTCGCCGACGATCACCTGCCGGCCGGACTGCGTGAGGCTCGACTTCACCTCGCCCGTTGCGCGGGCGGTCCAGATGAGCTTGCC
>CAIYRJ010000021.1 GCA_903928615.1 uncultured Actinomycetes bacterium
CATCAACGTCGAGAAGGCCCGCATCGACAAGGTGCTCAGCAACACCGAGATCCAGGCGATGATCACCGCGATGGGCACCGGCATCGGGGGCGACTTCGACCTCACGAAGGCCCGGTACCACAAGCTCATCATCATGACCGACGCCGACGTGGACGGCGCGCACATCCGCACGCTCATCCTCACGTTCCTCTTCCGGCACATGCCCGAGATCGTGGACGCCGGCTACGTGTACATCGCGCAGCCACCGCTCTACAAGGTGAAGCAGGGCAGCACCGAGCAGTACATCGAGAAGGAGTCCGACCTCGAGGACTGGCTGCTCGAGCGCAACATCGGCGACATGATGCTGCTCACCGGCACCGGCGAGGAGTCGGCGCTCACCAAGGCGCGGTTCCAGCGCTACGCACGCGCGCTGCGCGAGCACGACGGCTGGTCGTCGGCGCTCAGGGCCGTGCACGGCAACGAGCTCATGGAGTTCCTGCAGGTGCACGGCCTGGTGGAGGCCGAGCCGGCCGACCTGAAGGCCCTCGAGAAGGCCGTTGCCGGGGCATCCGACGCCGCCGCCGAGGTGATGGTGCTCGACACCGACGCCGCATCGCGCACCCTGCGCGCGCGGTCGGTGGAGGCCCGCACCGGCGAGGCCCGCACGGTGGTCATCCCGATGTCGCTCTATGAGGCCCCGGAGCTGGCGTCGTTCCGTGCCGCGCGCGCCAAGCTGCGCGAGCTGGTGGGCGACGCCCCGTTCACGGTCACCAAGGGCTCGCGCCGCCGCGAGGCCGCCACCTACGACGCCCTGCGCGGCGCCATCATGGAGCTCGCGCGCGAGGGCATCTCGCTGAGCCGCTTCAAGGGCCTGGGAGAGATGAACGCCGAGCAGCTGTGGGAGACGACGATGGACCCCGAGCGACGAATACTGCAGCGCGTCACCATGGACGACGCCGCTGCCGCCGACCTGCTCTTCTCGATGCTGATGGGCGACAAGGTCGAGCCGCGCCGCGACTTCATCGAGCGCAACGCGCGCTCCGTCGAGTTCCTGGACGTCTGAGATGGCAATCGACCGACACGGGAGGATCGAGCCCCGCGAGCTGGCCGAGGAGATGCGCTCCTCGTACCTCGACTACGCGATGAGCGTCATCGTGGGCCGCGCGCTGCCGGACGTGCGCGACGGCCTCAAGCCGGTGCACCGCCGCGTGCTGTTCGCCATGCACGACCGGGGCCTGCAGCCGGACCGCGGCTACGTGAAGAGCGCCAACATCGTGGGAACCGTGATGGGCGAGTACCACCCCCACGGTGACTCGGCCATCTACGACGCCCTCGTGCGCCTGGCCCAGGACTTCAACAGCCGCTACCCCACGGTGGATGGCCAGGGCAACTTCGGCTCGCAGGAGTTCGCCGCGGCGGCCATGCGCTACACCGAGGCCCGCCTCTCGCGCTACGCCACCGAGATGCTGCGGGACATCGACGAGGACACCGTCGACACCATCGCCACCTACGACGACCGGCGCCGCGAGCCCACGGTGCTGCCGTCGCGGGTGCCCAACCTGCTGGTCAACGGCTCGGCCGGCATCGCGGTGGGCATGGCCACCAACATCCCGCCGCACAACCTCGGCGAGGTGGTGGATGCCTGCATCGCGATGATCGACGACCCGTCGATCGACTCCGACGGCCTCATGCAGTTCGTCAAGGCGCCCGACTTCCCCACGGCCGGCCAGATCGTGGGCATCTCGGGGGTGCGCGACGCCTACCGCACGGGCCGCGGCCGGGTGGTGGTGCGCGGGCTGGCGCACAATGAGCCGCTCAAGCACGGGCGCAACGCCATCGTGTTCACCGAGCTGCCCTACCAGGTGAACAAGTCGGAGATGCTCCGCAAGATGGCCGAGCTCGCCAACGACGGCGTGCTCAAGGAGATCGCCGACCTGCGCGACGAAAGCGGTCGCGACGGCATCCGCGTGGTCATCGAGCTGCGCCGCGACGCCGTGCCCAAGGTGGTGCTGAACAAGCTCTACAAGCACACCCAGGCGCAGACCACCTTCGGCGTCAACGCCATCGCGTTGGTGGACGGCGTGCCGCGCACGCTCTCGCTGCGCGACATGATCCGCTTCTACCTCGACCACCAGCGCGACGTCATCCGCCGCCGGTCGAGGTTCCGCCTCGATCGCGCCGAGACCCGTGCGCACGTGCTCGAGGGCCTGCTCATCGCCCTCAAGGACATCGACGCGGTCATCGCGCTCATCCGCGCGGCGGCCGACCCCGACGAGGCCCGATCCGGCCTCATGAGCACATTCGACCTCAGTGAGCTGCAGGCACGGGCCATCCTCGACCTGCGCCTCCAGCGCCTCACCCAGCTCGAGGCTGGCAAGATCGAGGGCGAGTACGCCGAGCTGCAGGCCGAGATCGCCGAGCTCCGGGCGATCCTCGGCGACGAGGCCCGGGTGTACCAGGTGATCCGCGACGAGCTCGCCGAGGTGCGGTCGAAGTACGCCGACGAGAGGCGCACCGAGATCATCCCGGCTGAGGGCGAGATCGACCTCGAGGACCTCATCGCGGAGGAGGAGATGGTCATCTCCATCACCGCGGGCGGGTACATCAAGCGCCTGCCGGTCACCACCTACCGCGCGCAGCGACGGGGCG
>CAIYRJ010000022.1 GCA_903928615.1 uncultured Actinomycetes bacterium
GCCAGGTCGCCTGCCGCCGGCACCGGGGCCGCTCCGGCATCACCGAGCGCCACCTTCGTGCGCGCCGTGGGCGCCCGCTCGGCCGTGCTCATGCGCGTGCGTGCACCCGAGGCCGGCCGCCTCCTCGTGAGCGGCGCGCGAGGCCCCAGCTGGGAGACGCGGGCGATCACGCCGAAGGCGATCACGGTCTCGCGGGCGGGCACGCTCACCATCACCGCGAGGCTCACGCCAGCCACCCAGGCCCTGCTGCGCACCCGCAGCGTGAAGGTACGACTCGCGGCCACCATGGTGGCGCCGAGTGGCACCCGCACCACCACCTACAGGACCCTCACGCTCCGCCGCGTGGCCCCGGTACCGGTGGTCGGCTAGCCGAGAAGGGCCTCCGCCCGGGCCACGTTCTCGAGGCCCATGCGGTCGCCCTCGGCGCGCTGGAGGGCGTCCCACTCGGGCCCGGCATCCTCGCGTAGCGACCCCGGAGGCTCCTGCCCGAGCGTGGTGCGCACGGCGTCCTGCCACGCCGGAGGGAGCGCGTCGCCGGGGGAGGGGTGACTGTCACCCCCGCTCGCCATCGCTCCCAGCTGCAGCGCCCACAGGCGCCCGAGCGTCGCCGGGTTGTACCCGCCACCCGCGGTGTTGAGCAGGCGTCCCTCGCACACCTCGTCGGCCAGCGCCACCACCTGGCGGTACATCTCCTCCATGCCGGCCATGGTCATCTGCAGGTGGGTGAGGGGGTCGGCGTGATGCACGTCTGCTCCCAGGTGCACCACCAGCACGTCCGGGGCGAAGGCGCGAACGGCGGGACCGACCACCCTCTCCACCGCCGCGAGCATGGCCACGTCGCCCGCGAACGGCGGCAGCGGAACGTTCACCGTGGTGTCGGGCGTGCCCACCGGCCCGCGCTCGGTCACGTCACCCGTGTCCGGGTAGAAGCCGTACGCGAACTCGTGCACGCTCACCGTGAGCACCCGGGGGTCGTCGTGGAAGATCCACTGCACCCCGTTGCCGTGGTGGGCGTCCAGGTCCACGTACGCCACGCGCTCCGCCCCGGCATCGAGCAGCCACGCGATGGCCAGCGCGCAGTCGTTGTAGATGCAGAACCCCGATGCCTTGTTGGCGAACGCATGGTGCAGGCCGCTCGGCGCGGGGCAGAACGCCCGCGATCCGGGGCCGCCCTCCCATACCGCCCGCGCGCCCTGCACCGACGCCCCGCACACATCCGCTGCGGCCTCGTGCATGCCGGCCCGCGCGACGGTGTCCTGGCCGGGGACGAATCCCCACTGCGAGGCCTCCATCGACAGCGCCAGCTGCGGCGTGGCCGAGTAGCGGCGCACCGCCGCGATGTAGGCCGGCGCGTGCACCCGCGCCAGCTCCTCGTCGCTCATGCCCGGTGGATCGAGCACCTGCGTGCCCGGGGCGTCGAGCATTCCCAGCTGTCCGAGCAGGTCCCACGCCAACCCGCGGCGCAGCGGCCGCTCGTCGTCGTCCGACGGGTTGTACGCCTGGAGCCGTGGGCTCCACGGAATCGTCACCGAGGGCATGACGGCAGCCTACGCCCGGGCAGATGGCCATCCGCCATCCCGGCCCCCGCGGCGGTGCGCAGGGGCCGGGATGGTCACGACATGCTGCGGGTCGCTACTGAACGGTGATGTTCAGGGCGCCGCGGCCCAGGCCCTGCTTCTCGGCGCTGCGGTGGAAGAAGCCCACCCGCACCGTGCCGGCCTCCTTGGCGTCCAGGGCGAACTGCTGCTGCCCCGGCGCGCCCGGCTCGGAGCCCTCGGGCGCCACGCATCCCTGCGGCGGCTTCACCGCGGTGGACCGGGCGATCACCTTCGACGCCGCCGGGTAGAGGTAGTTCCAGCTGTCACCCGTGCTCGGGTTGCAGGCGGCCGTCACCAGCAGGGTCTCGCCCACGGCGAGGGTCACGTCCTGGCCCGGCGGCTTCTCGCCGGCGGGGCCCTCCTCGATCGTGATGTCCGTGGTCGGGGGGCCCGCGACCGTCAGCACCACGGCAGCGCGCTTGTGGCTGCCATCGGCTGCGATCTTGCCGTTCAGGGTGATCTTCTGCGTGCCGCCGGCGGTGCTGTCAAACGACCACTTGGCCACGCCGTCCACGCAGCCCTCCTTCGAGGGCGAGCCGGGCGACGCCTTGGTCACGAGCGGCGTGCTGCGCAGCGACTTCCAGGTGTCGCCGGTCGCGCAGGCGATGGTGAGCACCAGGGTGTCGCCCACGTTGTTGGACACCTTCTCGGCCACCACGTCCGCGGGCGCGGTGGGAGTGAGGGCGATCTGCTGGGTCGCGGCGGCGGCGCGCTCCGTGGACGTGTCGGACGAGCTCGAGCTCGACCCACAGCCCGCGGCGAACACCGCAGCGGCGGAGAGGAGTACCGCGGCGCCCGTCAGCGCGGCGGTGCGGGAGGATCCGTTCGTATTCATGACCTAAGAGTACGCGAGCGCGACGCCGTCGGTTGTTTCCGGCCCCTCAGCGGGCTCCCTACGGCGCCCCCACCGACACCTCGAAGGTCACGGTGTTCGACGCGGTGTCCGAGCCCGGCGGGAACTCCTCGAACACCAGGGTGCCCGTGCCCTCGGCCTTCGCCGCGTAGGCGAAGATGTGCGCGCCCGGCGACCCCGGAGCGTCGCCCTCGGTCTCGACGTCCTCGTCGATCAGTTCGATGAGCGACGCCGCGGTGCCGCCGGTCTGCTTCCACGTGTACCCGGTGCTGGGCGACTGACTGAGCTCCACCGCGAAGATGGCGCCGAGGGTCTCGTTGATCACCGTGCCGGAGTCGGGCCGGTAGATGCTGGCGCTCTCGGTGGCGCCGCTGGGCTCGGTCACCGTGGCCGTGCTGGCGTCGCTCGTGGCGGTCGACGCCGCCGTGGTGCCGGCCGCCGTGGTGGATGCGGAGGAGTCGCCGCCGCAGCCCGCCAGGGCCCCGGCGCCGAGCGCGGCAACGCCCAGGGCGGCCGCGATGCGAATGCTGATGGAGAAGGTCATGCCCTCATGCTGCCAGCCACGCCGGGCGCACATGGCCCTCGGTTAAGTGTCTGACACCGGGGCCGGGCCGGGCCGCGCTACCCGCCTCCGGGGCCTCCTACCAAGGGCAGCAGCACGGGGGCCAGCGCCTCGTAGCGGTCGATCTCGCATCCGTTGGTGCGCGTGAGGGTGGTGTCCACCGACTTCCCGGCCCACGTGCCCGAGAGCACGATCTGCTCGGGCCCGCCGTACTGCTGGCTGCACACCTGATCGGCCGGCACGGGGTCGAACGCCGGCGTGAGCGACTCGATCTGCTCGCACGCGGCCGCACCGTCGGCCGTGCTCGCCGGGCACACCAGGTCGGCCTTGCGCGGCGTCACCCCCGGCTCGGGGATGTAGGTGATCTGCAGGTTGCCGGTGCCGGGGTCGCCGCCCGCCCCACCCGCGCCGCCGCCCGACCCATCTCCGCAGCCCTGGATCATCAGCCCGGTGGCGCCCACCGCCAGCACGGCGAGGGTGGCGGCGAGGCAGCGCACGGCTACCTGACCGTCACGTCGAAGGTCCTGATGGAGATCGGCCCGCTCTCCCAGGGTCGCTTGTATTCGTACTTGAGCGCCACCTGCCCCTGCTTCAGGGCGGCATAGGTGAACTCGCGCACCACCTGCGGGGCGGGTCCGCCCTCCCCCGGGGTCACGCGCACGCCCCGGAAGTTGCCGACGGGGTTGACGATGCCGGCACCGTCCGATCCGTCGGCGAGGTCCCACACGTAGCCCGTGGACGGCAGCTCGGAGAGCACGATCA
>CAIYRJ010000023.1 GCA_903928615.1 uncultured Actinomycetes bacterium
CGACGACCGGGACGACGACCGCGAGGATGACCGCGACGACGACTGAGGCGGTCGCCTAGAGCAGGGGAAGCATGGCCGGGTCGGCCTCGGCCACCAGCGCCGGCTCGAGGGGCACGCCGAGCACGATGCGCAGCACCTCGAGGGCATCCATGCCATCGCCGTCACCCGACGCGGCAGCGATGGCCAGGGCGCGAAGCGCCTCGTCGGCCTGCGTGCTGATGCCCCACATCATGAAGCGCTCGCAGTGCACCACCACGCCCTGGCAGGCCGAGTGCGCCATCCACGCGTCGGTCGGGCGGGTGAGCGCCGCGTCAGCCGCCGCGTGCAGGAGACGGGCCTCGTGGCCGAGCAGCATGCGCTCGACCGGATCGGGTTCGCACCGGGCCGCGAGCAGCCGGTCCGAGGCCAGGGCCTCGATCTCATCGGCTACGTGATTCCAGGGCGGGTGCATGGGGGTCACCTGAACACTTGACTCTGCGGGATGAAATTTACCCTGAGTTCCGGTTGACCCAACCCCGGGATTACGGTTTTCATATTGGCGAGGTCTGAAAAAGATCGCTCATTCCGGGCGTTTGCGTATCCTCACCCGTGTGCGTAAGGAAGCGCCAGCCCTCCGAAGCCTTTCCGGTGATGATTACGACCTCGACCACGTCGTGGCCTCGTACTGGGACCCCGTGCTGCAGTGGATCCGCTCCACGGGCAAGGTGCGCGGTGGCGAGGCCGACGAGGTGCGCCAGGAGGTCTTCCTGCGCGTCACCCGCGAGATCAGGTCGGGCAAGCGCTACCGCCTGCCCATCGGCGCGGCCATCTACCAGATCACCAACTGGACGATCAGCGGGTACGTGTCGAACGCCGCGGGACGCCGCGAGCGCGAGCAGGCCTACGGCGAGCACCCCGGCGACGAGCCGTTCGACCTGGGCGCGGAGGCCGAGATCGACCAGGTGGGGCAGGACGAGATGGTGGAGGCCCTGTTCGCAAGGCTGGGCGATCGCGAGGGCACGCTCATGACCATGCACTACCTGCAGGGGCTCGACCTCGCGGAGGTGGCCGAGGCCATGGACATCACCGCCAACAACGCGCACCAGATCCACCACCGCGCGAAGAAGCGAATCCACGAGTGGCTCGTGGAGGGAGACGCATGAGCGACATCGACGCCCTCGTCGAGGAGTTCCGCGCGGCGTACGCGGCGGGCGAGCACCCGGACGCCGCGGCGTACCTGGCCCGCGTGCCCGAGGACGCCCGTGACGACCTCGGCCGGCGTATGCGCGAGGTGCTGGCCGACGAACCCCCGCCTGATCCCGCCCCCGAGACCCTGCTCATGGTGCAGGCAATGCTGCGCGGGGAGCCTCCGCTGCTCGAGCTGCGCGCCTCGAAGGGCATGACCCGCGACCAGGTGGTGAGCGACCTGCGCCAGGAGCTCGGGCTCGCGCCGGCCGACGAGCAGCGGGTGGCGGTGTACTACCACGAGCTCGAGACCGGCCAGCTGCCGCTCGCGGGCATCCGCGACCGGGTGTTCGAGGCGGTGGCGAAGGTGATGGGCGTGGCCCGATCCACGCTGCTGCTGCAGGGCCCGGAGACCCGCGGCGCGCCAGGCCCCCAGGCGGTGTTCGCGCGGGCCGAGCCCGGGGCCGAGGTGAACCTGCTGATGCTCGCCGAGCTTCCCGGGGAGCCCGACGCCGTGGACGACCTCTTCACGGGCGGGCCGGGATGAACCCCGATGGGCGCCGCGAGTCGGATCCGCGCGCCGAGGCACTGCTGGTGCGCTTCACGCGCCAGTTCGGACCGACCGAGGGCCCGGTGCCGGTGGACGCCGTGGCCACCGACCTGCTCGGCCTGTTCGTGATCGAGTCGGACGACATCGACGTATCGGGCCTGCTCGTTCCCGCCACGCGCTACGTGTACCTGAACGCCCGCGAGGCCCGTGAGAGCGACGGGCGCCGGCGCTTCACCCTGGCCCACGAGATCGGCCACTGGGTGTGCCAGTGCGACGAGGGGCGCGGCGCGGCGCCCGAGCCCATCATGTGCCGGGCATCCGACATGCAGTCGAAGGCCGATGGATCCCTCGAGCGCGAGGCCAACAACTTCGCCGCCTCGCTGCTCATGCCCGAGGGCCGCGTGCACGACGCCGCGAACCGCGGCCTCGACATCGACGACGCCGCCGAACTCTTCGGCGTGAGCGACATCGCGATGGAGTGGCGCTACTTCAACCTGGGGATCACCGAGCAGCGCCCGAAGC
>CAIYRJ010000024.1 GCA_903928615.1 uncultured Actinomycetes bacterium
AGGTGGGTGGCCACCCCGTGGCGGGCGACCTCACCGAGCCGGGCGTGCCCGACGCCGTGATGGACGAGGCCGCGCAGGCGCTGGGCGGGCTCGACGTGGTGGTGATGTCGGCAGGCGCAGTGGCCTTCGGTCCGGTGGCCGAGCTGGACGAGGCCGTGCTGCGGCAGGTCGTCGACCTCGACCTCATCGCGCCGATCCTCGTGGCGCGCGCCGCCACGCGCCACCTTGGCAAGGACGGCGTGATCGCCCAGGTATCGGCGGTGGTGGCCAACCAGCCGATGGCCGGCCTCGCGGCGTACTCGGCGGCAAAGGCCGGTCTCACCGCCTTCGACGTCGCCTTCCGCCGCGAGATGCGGCGCGCAGGGGTGCGCGTGATCGACGCCCGCCCCCCGCACATGGAGACAGGTCTCGCCGCCCGCCCGCTCGCCGGGGAGCCCCCGGGGCTCGCGCAGGGGCGCGATCCGCGCGAGGTGGCGGATGAGCTGGTGGCCGTCATCGGGGGATCCGCTGAGGCCCCCGACTGGATCGACTGACTGCTACTGTCCTCCGGCCCGTTGGGGCGGTTAGCTCAGTTGGTAGAGCACCTGCCTTACAAGCAGGGGGCCGGCGGTTCAAGTCCGTCACCGCCCATTGCTCACCGCTGGTGCCTGGGGGTGTAGCTCAGCTGGTTAGAGCGCAGGACTGTCAATCCTGAGGCCGCGGGTTCAAGTCCCGTCACTCCCGTCACACGAAGGCCCCGCAACCGCGGGGCTTTCGCAGTTCCGGGGCCGACCCAGCCACCGGGCGCCGGCGAGCAGCGCCATTTGGAGAGGTGGGAATCCGTAAAGTTGCTGCACGGCACCACCGCGTCGGAGCGTGGTGCGTTCCTCCGAAAGGACTCCCATGAAGCAGTCTGTCCGCATTGTCGCGGCTCTTGCCGCTGCGTCCCTGTCCATCGGCCTCGTCGCCGGCTGCGGGGGATCTGACTCATCGGCATCCACAACGGCCGCTGACACCTCCGCCGCAGTGGACACCACTGCCGTGGGCACCGATGTCGGGCCGGCCATCAACGCGGCCTGCGAGCAGTTCAAGACCGATGTCGCTGCGGCTGTCGACGCCGGGGACTACGACGCGTTCGCCAGCGCCTTCGACACCTACAAGGAAAGCGTGACCGACGCGGCAAGCAGCGCGCCTGACGACACCAACGCCGTTGCGTACCTCGGGGCACTCGAGGCCTCCGGGGCCCTGGTGGATCAGGTCAAGACCGAGATCGACGGCGGTGCCACGTTGGCCGATGCCATCGGCTCCGTTGACAGCAGCGAGTCCGACGCAACCCTCAAGGCGGCTGCAGAGGCCGGTGGGTACGACTCCTGCATCGACCTCCACACCACCACGGCATAGCGATCCGCTGGTTCCATCCGGTGCAGGTCGCTGCGGCATGCGCGGCGACCTGCACCGGGGGACGCCGGGGATTGCAGGCCTGCTTGCGCGGGGCCTAGCCGGCGAGGCCCCGTGTGATGGCGACGACCACGTAGGCCAGCCCGGCGAGGCCCAGCACGCGGCGGAACAGGTTGACGCCCGCCGTGATCTCGAGATAGGCCCACACGCCGATGAACACGTATCCGATGGCACCCAGGGCATCGGCCCACGTGCCCGAGGCCAGATAGCGCAGCCCGAGGGCCACGAGGCCCACGATGAGCGGCGGGTTGGGGAACTGCGCGATGGGGTAGTCGCGCGGCCATGACCAGCCGCGAAGCCGCTTCCACGTGGCCAGGAGGGCCTGCATCACCGACACGCCACGGGGATCACGACCACGTGCGCCCACCGTCGTCGGAGGTGCGAATGCGCGCCTCGTGGTCGGCCGCCACGAGCTCGCGCGCCGAGGTGGCGAGCAGGGCCGCGGGCGGCGCACCGATGGAACCGCGGGCGGACCACGATGCACCGCCGTCGGCGCTCATCGCGACATCGCCGTTGGCATCGACGATGAACAGCGCCCCCGGACGGGCCCACGACACGAGGCCGATGCGATCGCCGGCCGCAGCCCACGTGCGGCCCCCGTCAACGGAGCGCCGCATGCCGGACTGCGTGGCCGCCACCACCACGTTCCCGCGCGTGGGGCTCACCGCCATGTCGATGAGGCCCTCCGGGGCCTGGCCGACCTTCGCAAGCGTGGTGGGCGCCCCGCCCGCGTAGATGGCCCCGTCGCTTCCCACCGCGTAGACGCGGCTGCCGCCGGCCTCGATCACGTGGTAGTCGTCACGCGGCACCGACTCGATGCGCGTCCACGTGGCGCCCCCGTCATCCGAGCGGCGGAGGCCGAGGGGGTCGGGCTCGTCGCTCTCGGGCCCGGGGTGACCTGATGACAGCAGGGTGCCCGACGGCAGGGAGGCGAGCCCCATGTAGTCGGCGACCTCCCCCAGTCGAGCCAGTGCCCCATCGGCCCCGGGTGCGTACAGCCCACCATGCGTGCCGACGACGATGCCATCCGACCGCGTGGGGGCGATGCCGTGCACGTGGCCCGCCTCGGGCGGAAGGGTGGGCGATGCGCCGGCCGTGTCCGACGACGGGGTGGATGACGAGCCACAACCCGCCAGGCCGACCGCGAGGACGGCCGAGGAGGCTCCGACGATGAGAGCTCGCTGCAACACGACCTCGACTCTATTGGCGTTGGCGCGCCGCGCCGAATCGGGAACGGCGTGGTGAATGACGCGTGCCCTACGTAGGGTTATGGCATGCGCCCCCGCACCATCCTCGCCATCGCCGCCAGCGCCATCGCACTGGCGATCCCCGCCGCCGGCAACGGCGCCGTGGTCAGCTTCGGCTACGGCGGCGCCACCGCGAAGACCCCCATCGTGGGGTCGGACCAGCACCTGCCCCCGCTGGCGGTGACCACCGACTACCTCGTGAGCCCCGCGATGGGCGCGAACATCGTGGCGCTGCGGCAGAGCGGCGGATACACCGCCGACATCAACGGCACCGTCAGCAGGGCCCGCACCTACCTCGACACGTGGCTCGACCGCACGTGCGGCAAGAAGGCCTCGGTGGCGAAGGTGCGGAAGTGCAAGGCGATGGTGGTGAGCGACATGGACGACACCCTCGTGAGCTGGTACCAGTACTACTCCGACCCGGCCGTGAACTGGACCGAGAATCCCCCCGTGCAGGACCAGATCATGCAGGCCTGCGGCACGCCGGCGATCCAGCCGAGCGTCAACCTGCTCCGGCGGGCGAAGGCGCGTGGCGTGGCGATCGTGGTGATCAGCGGGCGCAAGCAGGCGCAGGCGCCGTACACGGCATCGTGCCTCGAGAAGATCGGGGTCACCGGCGTGAGGCAGATCATCCTGCGCTCGCCGCAGGATGAGGCGCTCACGGCCGCGGTATACAAGTCGCGCGCCCGGGCCGGACTCGAGAAGAAGGGCTGGAAGATCGCCCTGTCACTGGGCGACCAGGTGAGCGACATGAGCCTGGGTCACGCCGATGCCGGGTTCCTGCTGCCGAACCCGATGTACTTCATCCCCTAGCCACCGCTCCGCGCGGTCAGTCCTCCAGCAGGCCCTCCACGCCCTCGGCTGCGCGCACCGGCGCGTACTCGAGCACCTCGTAGTCGGCCATGCCGGAGCTCTTGAAGGGGTCCTCCTCGAGCATCGCCCACATCTCCTCGACGCTCTCCCCGCGGGCCAAGATGATTCCGCCCACGAGCGGCACCTGGCGAGCGGTGAGCAGGATGCGCCCCTCGTCGAAGTTCTTCATGATCCAGGCCTTGTGGCCCTCGAGGAGCTGGTCGACTTCCTCGATGGGGCGGTTGTACGTGGCGCGCAGCAGGAACATCAGGCCTCCTGTTGGTCGATGGGCTCCCAGATGAGCTCAGAGAATTCGATGACGAAGTCGATGCGGCCACCCACCACGTTGCGGGCGCCGCCGGAGTCGTCGAGCGGGCGGATCTCGCCGCACCCCACGCATACGACGTTGTTGAGCCACGCATAGCGCTCGTCACCCGACGTGTGCGTGGCGGCCACCACGATCTGCCGCGGCGATGGCGGTGCCGGGCGGGCGAAGCCATGCCAGTCGAAGATGATCGTGGCGCCGTCGTCGGTGGTGATGGCGCCCTGGATGTTGGGCAGGGCGTTCTTGTCGATGCGCGAGCGCGGGTGGTTGGCGGCCTGCATGCGACCGGAGATCCTCCCGGTCACCTCGCCCTCGGCCACGAAGAAGTAGTGGCCCTCGCTGCCGGCCTCACCCTCGAGCACGGTTCCGTGCCCGCCATCGGGATACCGAAAGACCGCGCGGTACAGGGGCTCGAGCTTCATGGCACTCCCACGTCGTCGCCGTGCGCGCACGGTACCCGCAAGGCGGTCCGAAATCCGGAGAACGGTCGACCCGGTGACGGGTAGATTGCGGGCATGACCCGACGAAGACCCCTCGCCACCCTCGCCGCGGTGCTGGGGGCACTCACGGTGATCGTGGCCGCCGGGTGCGGCGGGATGGTGAGCAGCTCCGGGAGCGGCCAGCAGGCCGGTGCGGGCGTCGCGAATGCTGGCGCCCCCGCCACGCCCGGGGCGCAGCGGCACATCATCTACCTGTCGGAGTTCAGCATCAGCACGATCCTCGACCGCCTCCTGCCCTCGGGGGCGGGCCCTCTCGAGAACGTGCAGGTGTTCCGGCAGATGCCGGCCGCGCAGACCGTGCTGCCGCCCGCGTACCGCATCGCGCGCCTCGACGGCGTGACGCTCGCGAAGCTGCCGGCCGAGGAGATCGCGCGGCGGGTGCGCGTGGCGGTGGACACCACCTGCACCAAGCGCATGCCCTGCACGTCGCACCTGGTGTCGATCGATGACATCGGCGTGGAGTTCAAGGGGGCTGCCGGCAAGCGCCTGAACGACGCCATGGCACTGCTCGAGGACGAGTCACCGTGGGGCTCCACCTACGCAGACCGGGTGGTGATGTATATCCCGATCCAGATGATCGAGGGCATCATGGCCGGGGGCGATGAGGCGGCCGAGTGGGGCAACGCGCTCTCCGCGGTGGCGAGGGGCGAGAGCTACTGGCTCGAGATGTACCCGAATTACAGCGCCGACGTCGACTACCGCATGTGGACCGAGGGCACCAAGGCCATCACCGATGCCATAACCAGCGCCGACGGGGATGTCAGCCGCGTGCACTTCATGGTCGGCGACTCCACCGGGCGCATCGAGGGCATGCCCGCAAACCTCTGCCCGGAGGGCCAGGGCTGTGCCTGGGCGGCCGCTCGGGCCACCGACCTCAACCGATCGATCAGCGCGAACGGCGTGGGGCTCTACCGGCTCGGCCCGAAGGCCATCGAGGTGCTCTGCGTGCAGACCATCGCCGAGAAGGAGTCCCTCGACGCGAAGACCTGGAAGATCGTGCAGGGGGCCTGCGCGCGGTGGCTCAGGACGGGCGAGCAGTAGGGCTCAGGACGGGTGAGCGCCCCGGCTCACAAGAAGGTGCAAGCTGTGTTCTGCACCGTGCCGTTGGGGCAGGTGGTGAGGCCCCATGATCCGCTGCCGCCGATGGTGGGAACTCCCGTCGCGCCGGTGAAGTTCGCGCTCTGGAACCGCACGCCGCTCCCGCTGCCGGGGAAGGCCGTCGCGGCGAGGTTCGCCCGGGCGAACACGCTGTAGTCGAAGTGGCCGTCGCTCTTGAAGGTGGTGCCCGCGAGGTTGGCCCCCGTGAAGTCCACCTGGATCCAGTGCTTGTCAGCCGCCGACAGGTTGACGCCGGCGAGGTCGAGGCCGGACATGTTGGTGAGCACGCTGACGGGGTTCTGGCTGAGCGATCCCTGGGCGCTGCTTCCGAGGGGTGAGTTGACGAGGCTGCCATCGAACGACGCGTTCGTGAGCGTGGCCCGCGCCACGCTGGACTCGCGCAGATCGGCTCCACCGAGCGTGGCCGAGGTCAGGTTGGCATCGGTGAAGTTGGCGCCCGCCGCGGTGGCGTTGGCGAGCGAGGCGCTCACGAGCCGGGCCCCCGAGAGGTTCGCGCGCGAGAGGTCGGCATTCGCGAAGTCGAGCCCGGTGAGCACCTGGGCCTTGAGATCGGCCTCCACCAGGTTGACGCCCTCGCCGATGAGGTAGCCACCCACCACCCATGTGCTCGCCGGCAGGCGCGTTCCCGCGCCGTTGGCAAGGCCCCCGGACCTCAGGCCGTCATAGGTGGCGTTGCGGAGATCAGCCCCCGTGATGGTGGCGTTCGTGAGGACGGCGTTCGACAGGTTGGCGTAGCCGAGCACCGTGCCGGTGAGGTTGGCGCCGGTGAGGTCGGCGCCGTCGAGCGCCACGGAGTTCTGTGAGTTGCCGCCGAGCGCCGCAGAGGTGAGGTTCGCGCCCTTCAGCGTGGCTCCCGAGAAGGTGGCCGCGCGGCCGCTGACGCGCGAGAGGTTGGCGCCGGTGAGGTCGGTGCCCGACATCGTGGCTGCGGTGAGGTTGGCGCCGGTGAGGTTGGCGTTCACGGCGCTGCTCGCCGTGAAGGTGGCGCCCACGAGCGACGCCCCGGTGAGGTTGGCGCCCCCGAGAGTGCTGGTGGTGATGGTGGCGCCCGCGAGGTTGGCGTTGGCCATGGCCGCATTGGTGAAGGTGGACGCGTAGGCCGTGGCGCCGGTGAGCAGCGCCCCGGTGAGCGTGGCGCCGGTGAGGTTGACGGCCGTGAGGGTCTGGCCGATCAGGTTGGCGCCCGTGAGGTTGGCGCCGGGACCCATGAGGTAACCGGTGTTGACCTGCCAGCCGGTGGGCAGCGAGTTGGGCGTGCCCGACACCGACCCGCTCACGAGGCCCGTGACCGTGGCGCCGTTCACCGAGGCACCGCCCATGCGCGCGCTGGTGACGATCGCATTGGTGAGGTTGGCCCTGCCGAGCTTGGCGTTGGTGAGCGTGGCCCCGGTGAGGTTTGCGCCCTTCAGATTCGCGCGCGTGAGGTTGGCGCCCTTGAGGTTGATGCCCTTCAGGTTCTTGCCGGCCAGGTTGCGCTTGGCCAGGTTCACCCCGGCGCAGTTGGCCTTGGGCGCGGGCTTGCAGGTCTTCTTCTTGGCGGCCGTGGCCGCGTCGGCGCCGAGGAGGCCACCGACCAGCAGCGCGCCAATGGCGAGCGACGTCGCCGAGCGCCTGGGGAGGGCATAAGGGGTCATGGGAGGACGATACGCCCGCCGGTGGCACGCGCCAACCGGCGGGGCATCATCGCCAAGCGGCTAGTTGGTCTCGCAGGCCGGCTCGTAGATGGCGGCGGGCACCTGGTCACCGGGGGCCTTGCACACCGTGGCGCGATCCTTGGGGATCCAGAACTGGCCCTCGGCCTCGAACACGACCGTGCCGGTGACGGCCTCATCGCCGGTCCCGGCGTTGATGAAGGCGTATGCCCATCCGTCGGCGCACTCGAACGATGAGGAGTCCTCGAGCACGACCTTCTGGTTCTCGTAGCCCGGTGAGTCCTGCGCGGCCTTCTCAATGGCTGCGGCATCACAGGTGGCCGTGCCGCCGACCTTCTGGTCCGTGCTGGTGGAGCTGGTGGCCGTCTCGGCCTTCGCGGTGGTGTCGGATGCGGTGTCCGACGACGATCCGCAGCCCGCGACGAGCGCGCCCGCGGCCAGGAGTGCGACCACGAGGCCGCCGATGCGTGAAGTAGTCATGGCGCGAGGCTACTCGCCAGCCCGGAGGCTCCCGTAGGCTGGTCGCGTGGACGATCTGGAACTCCTCCGTCGATTCGAGCCCATCCTGCGGTTCAACCGCGTGGAGCTCTTCCTGCCCTCCGACACGGGCGCCTTCGTGGCCGCATGCTCCCTGTGGCAGCGCCTGCCCGATGGCACCGAGGAGAAGATCGCGGAGCCCGGCGACCTCGACCTCGACCGCCTCGCGGCGATTTCCCGCGAGCATGCGGCCGACACGCTGCACCTTCTGTACGTGCAGGAGCCGCTCACGCGCAAGCAGTTCCGCCAGTGGCGGCACGAGGGCCACGGCGAGGCCATGCCCGGCGCCAGCAGGTTCTCGCAGGTGGGCATCACGGGGCGCATCATCGACGCGCTCTTCAGGCTCACGCTGCTCTTCCGCGGGCGCGTGCCGCGGGGATCGGTGGCCGCAGGCGAGATCACCTATCGAGAGAGCATCGCCGGGTCAGGGACCCCCTACTACGGCCGGGTATCGCGCGAGGCCGGCTGGACGATCCTGCAGTACTGGTTCTTCTACCCCATGAATGACTGGCGCTCGTCGTTCCACGGGATCAACGACCACGAGGCCGACTGGGAGAACCTCATCGTCTACGCCGGGCCGGACGAGGACGGCGTGCTGCAGCCGCGATGGGTGGCGTTCTCATCCCACGACGCCGAGGGCGACGGCCTCCGGCGCCGGGTGGACGACCCCGACCTCGAGTGGGAGGGCGACCACGTGGTCGCCTATCCGGGCGCCGGCTCGCACTCGCACACGCCCAATGCCATGGACGAGCTCGTGCGGGTGGATCCCCCGGTGATGCGGGGGTTCGTGCGGTGGTTCCGGCGCATCCTGCGCGCTCTCACGCCCTGGGGTGATCACACGTCGGTGGACGACGGCTTCGGAATCCCCTTCGTCGACTACCACCGTGGCGACGGCGTGTCGGTGGGCCCCGGGGGCGACCGGGAGTGGACGCCGGTGGTCATCGACGACGACACGCCGTGGGTGCGCGACTTCAGCGGACGCTGGGGCCGTGACTCACGTGACAGGTTCGGCGGCGAATCGGCGCCCACGGGACCCAAGCATGAGCGCGATGGCATCGATCGCGTGCGATGGGAGGACCCTCTCGGCTGGGCCGGCATGCAGAAGGTGGATCCCGACCCGCGTGCCCCTGCGCGCGCCGTGGCGGAGCGCCTGGCAAGCGTGAGCGCGCGCATACGCGCGATCGATGACGAGGTGGGCCTACTGCGCACCGCGGCGCGGCGCGAGAACTCCGAGCTGCGCGCCCTGGATGCCGACGTGGTGACCCAGGCGCTGGCGAAGGATCGGCGCGAGGACCTGCATCAGCGCGATGAGGCGATGCTGGCGCTGCGCGACGAACGGCGCCACCTCACCGCCGAGCGCGACGCCCTCGAGGCGGCCGAGCGCCGGGGGCTGCCCCTGGAGGCACCGCGCGCGCACCTCGGCGTGGAGTCGGTGCCCGACGAGGCACACGACGAGCCGGCGAACGTGCGCAGCCGCCTGCTGCGCATCTGGGCCGCCGTCAGCACGCCGCTGCTCATGATCATCATCGTCTGGCTGCTCGTGGGCGTGGGATCGGGCTACTACTGGGTCGGCGCCATCGTGGGCGTGCTGCTGGTGATGGGCTTCGAGGCGCTGGCCCGCCGGCGACTGATCTCGTTCATCGTGTGGGTGGTGATCATCGCCATCGGAACGAGCATCGTCATCGGCCTGCTCGAGCGCTGGCAGTGGACCCTCGCGGTGCTCTTCATCTTCGGCGCGATCGTCCTGCTGCTGCAGAACCTGAAGGAGTTGCGCGCAAGTCGGTAGCGCGCATTGCATCCCCATGAGGGGGATGTGCAGGTGTTGTTGCGAATGAGTGCGACATGTTCCGGCGGAACCGCCACCACGCGACACCGGGTCTAGCCTCGGTGCCCGCATGAGCCGACCTCGTCGCATATCCCGACGCCACGCGCTCGTGGCCGCCACGGTGGCTGCGCCGATCATGGCGATCGGCACGCTCACCGCGGTGGCCCTCGCGCAGCCTCCGGCCGAGCGCCGCGTGGCGCAGGCGTTCGCGTTCGGCCAGGACGCCGCGCGCGAGCTCAAGAAGGCTCGCGCCTGGGCGGGGCCGGTGAAGGCGCTCGAACTGCAGCGCGATGCCACCCGACGCGAGCTCGTGGCGCTCGTGACCCCGGTGCTCGGGCTGCCGGCCGGCCCCATCGGCACGGCGTGGCGCGACGTCGCGGCCGATGATCCCCAGGGCGCTGCGGCCAAGGCCGCCTTCGAGAAGGGCTGGCTCGCCCCGGCAGGCGATGCCATGGCGCTCGACGCGCCGGTGACCGGGCACGACGCCAACCGGGCCTGGACCCTCGGTCTCGGCATGGGCAGGGCGGTGGCCCGCCTCGGGCAGTTCACCGACGGCTCCGGCCGCGCCTTCACCCTGCCCGAGGGCTTCGGAACGTCCATCACCGCCCGCGAGGCGGGACTGCGGCGCAACTACCCGGCGAGCGACGACCAGTACGAGCGCCACGACTCACAGCCGCTGCGCATCGCCGACCTGTTGCTCATGGCATCCCGCGGCCGGTACATCCGGCGCACCGGGATACCCCGCTCGGCACGCGCCCTCGAGACCTTCAGGATCCCGGCCATCGACCCGCTCTTCGTGCCCACCGTGCAGCGGGCGCTCTCACTCGTCGGCCATCCCTACGTGTGGGGCGGCGAGTGGGTCGACCAGAACTCACCGCTCGATCCCCAGGCCGCCGGGGGCTTCGACTGCTCGGGGTTCGTCTGGTACGTCTGGCACACGGGCGACCGCGCGGCCGAGGCACAGATCAACATGCCCAGCGGCCGAACCACCTACACCATGAACGTGGGCAAGCGGGGCAAGCGCATCCCGTGGCAGAAGGCGCAGGCGGGCGATCTGGTGTTCTTCGGATCCGGCGGGCTGCGCACGCCGCTGAACCAGGCCTCGCACATGGCGCTGAGCCTCGGCAACAAGTGGATCATCCATTCGTCGGGCGGGCGGGGTGCCATCAGCATCACGTACCTGCCCACCTACTGGCCGAGCGGCCTCATGAACGCCCGCAGCTTCCGCGTCGATGCCGTCACGCCACCGGCGCCCGACCAGCCCACCACCGCGCCGCCCGCAGCCACCACGCCCGAGCCGGTGACGCCGGCGCCCATCACCACGCCCGGACCCGACGCCCCGCAGGCACCCGCTCCCACGCCGCAGCCTCCGGCCGCGCCCGGGGCCCCGCAGGCACCCGCTCCC
>CAIYRJ010000025.1 GCA_903928615.1 uncultured Actinomycetes bacterium
CATCGTGCTCACCGACATCCAGGGCGACGAGGACCACCTCGGCGACATGGACTTCAAGGTGGCCGGCACGTCCGAGGGCATCACCGCCCTGCAGATGGACAACAAGGTCGCCGGCGTGAGCCAGGAGACCCTGGGCCAGGCACTGCAGCAGGCCAAGGATGCCCGCCTGAAGATCCTCGGCATCATGTCCGAGACGATCCCGGGCCCGCGCGAGGAGCTCAGCGCCTGGGCCCCGCGCATCACCGCCATCAAGATCGACCCCGAGAAGATCGGCATGGTCATCGGCAAGGGTGGCGAGACCATCCGCGGTCTCGAGGCCGACTTCGAGGTGGAGATCTCCATCGAGGACGACGGCACCGTGAGCGTGTACGGCGTTCAGGGCGAGAAGGCCGACCAGTGCGTCGAGCGCATCCGCTCGATGACGAAGGACGTCGAGGTCGGTGACGTCTACGAGGGCGCGACCGTGGTGAAGACCACCACGTTCGGCGCGTTCGTGGAGCTCACCAAGGGCGTCGACGGCCTGCTGCACATCTCCAACCTCGGCTCCGGCCGGGTGGAGAAGGTGGAGGACGTCATCAACCGCGGCGACACCGTGGACGTGCGCGTGGAGGAAGTCGACCGCGCCCGCGGCCGCATCGGCCTGCGCCTGCTGTCCGACGACTCGGCCCCGGCCGAGGGCAACGGTGACGGGGACGGCGATGACAGCACGCACCGCCGGCCGCGCCGCCGCCGGAAGATGTCCACGAGCGACGTCGCAGAGTGACGCAGGACCGGGCGCTCGACACCACCGGCGAGGGGCTCCGGGTCATCTCGGAGCCCCTCCCGGGGGTGCGTTCGGTGGCGCTCGGGGTGTGGATCGGCGTGGGCTCGCGGTTCGAGGCGGCCTCCGAGGGAGGCATCTCCCACTTCATCGAGCACCTGCTGTTCAAGGGCACCGACCGCCTGTCGGCGGCCGGCATCGCCGAGGCCTTCGACGCCATCGGCGGCGAGGTCAATGCCGCGACGGGCCGTGACCACACGGTGGTCTACACCCGGGTGCTCGACGACCACCTCGAGCGCGCGTTCGAGGTGGTGGGCGACATGGTGGCCCACCCCGCCTTCCTGGAGCTTGAGCAGGAGCGACAGGTCATCCTCGAGGAGATCCTCATGTACGAGGACGACCCGGGGGACCAGGTGCACGACCTCATCAGCGAGGCGGTATTCCCGGACCAGCCCCTGGGCCGGCCCGTGATCGGCACCGCCGAGGTCATTTCCACGGTGCCCGAGGACCACATCCGCGGCTACCACGCCGGCCACTACACCGCGGGCAACATCGTGGTGGCCGCCAGCGGGTCGGTCGACCAGGGTCGGCTGCTCGAGCTGTCGGAGCGCTACCTCGGCGACCTGGTGGCCGGAGAGGCCCACACGGTGCAGCCCGCCGCGCCGGGCGAGGCGCGACTGGTGTCGCGGTCGAAGCCCACCGAGCAATACCACCTGGCGCTGGGCGGTCCCGGGCTCGACAGGTCCGACGACCGGCGCCACGCGATGGGCGTGCTCGACGTCATCCTCGGCGGCTCGATGAGCTCGCGCCTGTTCCAGGAGATTCGCGAGAAGCGCGGGCTGGCCTACTCGGTTGGCACCTACTCGGTGGGGTTCGCCGACACCGGGCAGGTGGGGGTGTACCTCGGCACGCGCGAGGAGAACCTCGTCGAGG
>CAIYRJ010000026.1 GCA_903928615.1 uncultured Actinomycetes bacterium
CGATCGTGCCGGGCATGGCTCCCACGTAGGTGCGCCGGTGGCCGCGGATCTCCGCCTCGTCGCGCACGCCGCCCACGCTGATGCGCGCGAACTCGCGGCCAAGGGTGCGGGCGATGCTGCGGCCGAGTGAGGTCTTGCCCACGCCGGGCGGTCCGGCGAAGAGGATGACCGTGCCCGAGGCATCGCCCTTCAGCCGCGCCACGGCGAGCTCCTCGAGGATGCGCCGCTTGACGCGCTCGATGTCGTAGTGATCCTCGTCGAGCACCCGGCGGGCGCGCTCGAGGTCGAGGTCGTCCTCGGTGTAGGTGCCCCAGGGGATGTCGAGGATCCAGTCGAGGTAGGTCCTGATGACCTGGTGCTCGGCCGACTGGTCGGGGATGCGCCCGAGCCGCGTGAGCTCGCGCTCGGCGGCCTGCCGCACGTCATCGGGCAGCGGGGCATCGTCGATGCGCCGCCGCAGCTCGTTGATCTCGGCCTCGTCGCCCTCACCCAGCTCGTCCTGGATCGCCTTGAGCTGCTGGCGCAGCACGAACTCGCGCTGGCCCTTGTCGATGTCCTGCTCCACCTCGGCCTGGATGCGCGCGCCGAGCTCCAGCACCTGGATCTCGCGGGCGAGGATCTCGCTGAGGCGGCGGAGGCGCACCGATACGCGAACCTCCTCGAGGATCTCCTGCTTCTCGGCCACCGGCAGGCGCAGCGACGAGGTGACCAGGTACGAGAGCGTGGACGGGTCGTCCAGGTTGGCCGCCGCCATCTGCAGCTCGTCGGGCAGGTAGGGCACCAGGTCGACCACCCGCGCGAACGCCGCCTGCACGTTGCCGGCGAGAGCCTTGAGCTCGTCCGACTCCTCCAGCACGTCGGGCATGGGCTCCACCACGGCCACGAGGAACGGATCGCTGGCCGGGTAGCCGGTGAGCCGCACGCGCTCGCCGCCATGAACCAGCACGCGCATCGAGCCGTCGGGCACGCGCAGCATCTTCTCCACCGTGGCCACCACGCCCACGTCGTAGAGGTCGTCGGGCGCGGGCTCCTGCGTCTCGGCGTCGCGGGCGGTCACCAGCACGAGCCGGCGCACCTCGCGGTCCATCACGTCGTCCACCAGCCGGATGCTGCGCTCCTCGCCGATGGCGAGCGGCGCCACGGCCTCGGGGAACACCACCGTCCCCTTGAGGGGGAGCACCGGCAGCTCGGCCGGCCATTCGATCTCGGGCGGCGGCACGGCCTCCGCGGGGGTCACCATGACGTCCTCGGCCACCGTGTTGCCGCCCACCTCCACGGGCACCGCCGTGCCGGTCTCCTCGGGCGCGTCGCTCATGCGTCACCCCGCACGTTCACGCGCACGGTCTCCGGCCCGCGGCGCGGCGCCAGCGGCAGCGTGATGGTGAGCATGCCCTTGTCGTAGTCGGCCGTCGCGGCCTCCACGTCCACCGGCGCGCCGACGCGCAGCCGCCTCTCGAACCGGCCCCACTCGATCTCGGCGTGCTGGTACACGCGGCGCTCGCCCGTGGGCCGACGGCGCTCGCCGCGCACCACGAGCAGGTCGTCCTCCAGCTCCACGCTGATCATCCCCGGGTCCACGCCGGCCACGTCGAGTTGCACCACCACGCGCGGCGGGTCGTCCGCCAGCCACACGTCGGCCATGGCGCGCATGCCCGCGGCGCGCGGCGGCCTGCCGCCGCCCGCGAGCTCGGCGAACATCCGGTCGAGCTCGTGCTCGAGGCGCCGGTACTGCACGAGCAGGTCCTCCTCAGCCCTTCCCATGCCCCAAGGGTACCGGGGCCAGGGGCAGCGGCGGCACCCCCGGGTAGGGTAGGACCCATGAGCGACCCCGACCGCACCCGCCGGCGCAACCCCGCCACGCCGCCCGTCGGGGGGTGGGGATTCGGCGCGGCCGGCATCCCCTCGGGGTTCTGGGTGGGCCTGTCGGCGGTGCTCGTGGTGGTGGCCATCGTGCTGCTGGCCGTCGACTACACCGGGTACGGCGCCCTGCTCCTGGTGCTCGGGCTCGCCGCCGCGGTCAACCTGATCCCGTGATCGACGCCGGGGCGCTGGCGGAGGCCCTGCGCATGGCCCGGCCCGACGCCGAGCCGTCGGAGATACCCCCCGATGAGCTCGATGAGCTCGTGCGCGAGGCCGGCGGTGACCCCGACGACCATGACCTCGTGGGACGGGCACTCGTCGAGTGGGAGCGCATGCTGCCCTAGGCGCGGGCCGGGCGCTGCGGGTCAGCGCACGAGGCCGGGCGTGGCCTCGAATGCCAGTTCGAGGCGCGCGGCGAGCGCCTCCGCCAGGGCGTGCTCCACGGCACGGCGATCGGCCGTGCCGCCCTCGGCGGCGATCGAGGTGGCCGGCACATCGGGCGCGCCGCAGGCGCTCATGCGGGCCGCCCACGCGGGGTCGGGATCGACGTTCAGGCCGATGCCGTGCATCGACACGCCCTCGGCCACCCTTATCCCAACGCTGCCGATCTTGC
>CAIYRJ010000027.1 GCA_903928615.1 uncultured Actinomycetes bacterium
CGCGGCAGTTCCTCGGCCAGATGGACAAGCCCGATGTGGACGACATCGAGGGGCTGTCGCCTGCCATCTCGATCGACCAGAAGACCACCAGCCGCAACCCGCGCTCCACGGTGGCCACAGTGACCGAGGTGTACGACTACCTGCGCGTGCTGTATGCGCGCATCGGCACGCCCCACTGCCCGGTGTGCGGGGTGCAGATCGCCGGGCAGAGCGTGGAGCAGATCGCCGACCGGGTGCTCGCGCTGCCCGAGGAGACGCGCTTCCTCGTGATGGCCCCCGTGGTGCGCGACCGCAAGGGCGAGCACCGCGACGTGATCGACCACATCCGCGAGGAGGGCTTCGCCCGCGTCGCCGTGGACGGCGAGGTGTTCGGCATCGATGACGTCCCGGCGCTCGAGAAGAACAAGCGCCACACCATCGAGGTGGTGGTCGACCGCCTGGTGATGCGAAGCGACCTGCGCCGCCGCCTCACCGAGAGCCTCGAGACCGCGGCCCGGCTGGGCGATGGGCTGGTGGGCATCAAGGAAGCCGACGGCGAGCAGCGCTCGTGGATGTACTCCGAGAAGCTCGCCTGCCCGGAGCACGGAGCGTCGCTGCCCGAGCTCGCGCCGCGCGTCTTCTCGTTCAACGCTCCCCAGGGCGCCTGCGAGGAGTGCACGGGCCTGGGCTTCATGCCCGAGGTGGACCCCGAGCTGGTGGTCGACCCCGAGCGCACGCTGGCCGGCGGGGCCATCCTTCCGTGGGCCGACCGCACCACCGACTTCTACGACCTGCTTCTGCGCTCGGCGTGCGCCCACTGGGACATCCCGCTTGACGTCCCCTGGAAGGACCTGCCGCAGGAGGACCGCGACCTGCTGCTATTCGGCCCGGACCGCGTGGAGCGCCTTGACCTGGGCAAGCGCCGTCGGCGTGGCTACTCCACCACCGCCCGGTTCGAGGGCGTCATCCCGCAGATGCGGCGGCGCTACGCCACCAGCGGGTCCAACCTGGTGCGCGACCGCATCGAGCAGTACCTGTCGCCGAACGCCTGCGCGTCGTGCGGCGGGGCCCGCCTGCGGCCGGAGATCCTCGCCGTCACCGTTGGCGGGAGGTCCATCCACGAGCTCACCGAGCTGTCCATTGAGGACGCCCTGGAGTTCCTGGAGTCGGTGGAGCTCACCGAGACCGAGGCATTCATCGCCCAGCGGGCCGTGGCAGAGATCTGCGCGCGCCTGAGGTTCCTGGTGGACGTGGGCGTGGGATACCTGAACCTCTCGCGCGCCGCCGGCACGCTGTCCGGAGGCGAGGCCCAGCGTATCCGTCTGGCCACGCAGATCGGCGCGGGCCTCATGGGTGTGCTGTACATCCTCGACGAGCCCTCGATCGGCCTGCACCAGCGCGACAACCGCCGCCTCATCACCACGCTGGAGCGCCTGCGCGACATCGGCAACACCGTGCTGGTGGTGGAGCACGACGAGGACATGATGCGCTCGTCCGACCACCTCATCGACATGGGGCCGGGCGCGGGCGAGCAC
>CAIYRJ010000028.1 GCA_903928615.1 uncultured Actinomycetes bacterium
AGCTTGCCGCGGGCGTGCTGGCGCTCCACCGCGGCGTCGCCCGACGGGTTCATGGCCTCGGCGCGGAGCTCCTCGAGGTACTTCTCGGCGTCGGAGGTGTTCACCCGGCGGCCGCCATCACGCGGTCGTACTCGCCGAACTCCTCGCGCAGCACGCCGCACACCTCGCCGATGGTTGCCCGGGCGCCGAGCGCGCGGTGCATGGGCGGCAGCAGGTTGTCGGTGCCGCGGGCGGCGTTGCGCACGGCGTCGAGCGCGGCGGACACCTCGGCCTCGTCGCGGGCGGCACGCAGGTCGGCCAGGCGCTGCACCTGCGCGCGCTCGATGGCCGGGTCGATCTTGAGGATGTCGATCTCGGTGTCCTCGGGCTCGGCCTGGATGTTGATGCCCACCACCTTGCGCTCGCCGCTCTCCATGGCCTTGTGCCAGCGGTAGGCGGCGTCGGCGATCTCGTCGCGCATGAACTCGATGCTGTCCACCGCGCCCCCGCGCTCGTCGATGCGCGCGATGAGCTCGCTCGCGCGCTGCTCGATCTCGGCGGTGAGCGCCTCCACCATCCAGCCGCCGGCCAGGGGGTCGGAGCTGTCGGTGATGCCGGTCTCCTCGGCGATCACCTGCTGGGTGCGAAGCGCCAGCTTGGCCGACTGCTCGGTGGGCAGCGCCAGGGCCTCGTCGTAGCCGTTGGCGTGGATCGACTGCGCGCCGCCCAGCGCGGCCGAGAGCACCTGCAGGGCCACGCGCACCACGTTGTTGTCGGGCTGCTGCGCCGTGAGGGTCGATCCGCCGGTCTGCGCGTGGAAGCGCAGGGCCATCGACTTGTCGTCCTTCGCGCCGAAGCGCTCGCGCATGATGCGCGCCCACAGGCCGCGCGCGGCGCGGAACTTCGCGACCTCCTCGAGGAAGTTCGAGTGGGCGTTGAAGAAGAACGACAGGCGGGGCGCGAAGCGGTCGACGTCGAGCCCGGCGTTCACCGCCGCCTGCACGTAGGCGATGCCGTCGGCCAGCGTGAACGCCACCTCCTGCACGGCCGTCGAGCCGGCCTCGCGGATGTGGTAGCCGCTGATCGAGATCGTGTTGAAGCGCGGCATCTCGGCGGCGCAGTACGCGAAGGTGTCGGTGGTGAGCCGCATGCTCGCGTGCGGGGGGAAGATGTAGTTGCCGCGGGCGATGTACTCCTTGAGGATGTCGTTCTGGATCGTGCCGCGCAGCTGGTCGGCCGGCACGCCCTGCGCCTCGCCCACCAGGCGGTAGAGCAAGAGCAGCACGGCCGCCGGCGCGTTGATGGTCATGCTCGTGGACACCTCGCCGAGCGGGATGCCGTCGAACACCCGCAGCATGTCGTCCACCGAGTCGATGGCCACGCCCACGCGTCCCACCTCGCCGAGGGCCCGCGGGTCATCGGAGTCCATGCCGAGCTGCGTGGGCAGGTCGAAGGCCATCGACAGGCCCGGTGCCCCGTTGGCCAGCAGGTAGCGGAAGCGCTCGTTGGTCTCCTCCGCCGTGGCGAAGCCCGCGTACTGCCGCATGGTCCACGGCTTCTCGCGGTACATCGTGCGGTAGGGGCCGCGCACGAAGGGGAACTCGCCGGGCTCGCCGAGCGCCGTCGCGAGGTCGAGCGAGGCCACGTCGTCCTCGTGGTACACCGGCTTTATCTCGATGCCGGAGTCCGTCGTGCGAGAGGCTCCGGCGGCTTCGGTGCTGCTCATAGGGCGCGCCTCCGCGGGTCATCACTCACGCTCAGGAGGGCCCTCGCGTGCGGCGGCACGCTACCAGAACGGGGGCATCCGCCCTGCGCCCGCGCCGCTGCCGTGCGCGGCGCGATAGCCTCATGCGCATGAGCGATCAGGACCGCCGGCTCGACCCCGGCACGGGCCCCGGCGTGGGCGTGATCGATGCCACCGACCAGTCGGTGGACGTCGAGGAGAACCTCTGGACCGACGACTCCGGCGAGGACCTCCAGGGCTGGTACTGCATCGCCACCGACCCATGGCCATGCCCGGCGGAGGGCTGCGGGTTCGTGGCCAACCACATCACCGCAGCGCACCTGGTGATCTGCTGGCCCGAGATGGACGATCCGAACCTGCTCACGCACGCGCAGATCGCCAAGGAGGTCGGGCGCAACCCGCGGGTGGTCGAGTACCAGACCGGCATGGGCCCGGCGTGCTCGTACTACCAGTGGATCGCCGCCGGCCGGCCGGTGCACGGCATCAAGGCGACCTAGGGGTCACAGGGGCGACAGAGGCGCCCGGCCTTCCGCCTGCGGTCCCGCTACGCACGGCTGCTGATGCGGGTGCGGCCGGGTTACACCCCTCTCGGGGCGCCCTAGAGCAGCCTTCGCGCCCTCAGGTCGCTGATGATCGCCGTGGTGAGGGTGCGTGAGATGAGGGGAACCTTGGCGAGGAAGGGGTTGTCGTCGGGCGCGGCGCCCGCCTCCACGATCACGCGCGACTGCGCGGTGGTGCGGTAGAAGCCGTAGAAGTGGTTCATGCGCCGGTTGGAGTTCGGCGGGATCACCCCGCTGAAGCGCCCACGGGCGCCATTGGCCGGGGTGAAGATCGACTTCAGCGCCGCGGAGAGGCGACGGGCCGTCCCCGCCGAGGTGCGCTCCACGGCGGGGCTCACCTTCGTGGCCGGCGTGCGGTGCGGGCCGCTGTCGGGGTAGGGGGTAGGGCTGGCCGTGCCCGTGCCCTCGCCCCGGTAGTAGTTCTCGTTGCCGCCGGTGATCGCGTGGCCCACCATCGCGGCGCCGCCGGGGGAGTCGTGGTGGATGCTCACGAAGGTGGCGCCGGCCACCCCGAGCGGCTCCACGCGCGCGGCGAGCGGACGGGCGTCCACGCCGGCCGCCTTCAGCTGCTTGATCATGGCGTCGCGCACCCGGCGGTTGAACTCCGACTCGAGCCCGAAGGGGTTGCCCGATGCACCGGTCTGGGCCAGGTAGCCCGGCTCGCCCGGCGAGAGGTGCCCGGCCTGCACCAGCACCACGGGCGGCTGGGCCGAGAGCGCGGCGGGCGCGGCCAGGGCGAGCGCGGCGGTGACGGCGATGAGGGCGGTGCGCATGGGGCGGCAGGATGCCACCGCCCTCGGACTCCCCGGGCCCCGGGGGTTCCGCGCCCCCGCCGCCGCCGCGCCGGCCCGTCGCTACCCGCTCGAGCGCCTCTTGCGCGCGAACACGTCGAGCGCGAGCGACCTCACGCGGTCGAGGATGAGCACGCCGTCGAGGTGGTCCATCTCGTGGAGGATCACCCGCGCCTCGAAGCCGGATGCCTCCACCTCCTGCCGGTCGCCGGTCATGTCGTGGAACGCCACGGCGATCTCCACCGGGCGCTCCACGTTGGCCGTGATCTCCGGCAGGCTCAGGCAGCCCTCGCGGCCGACCTCGGCGCCCGAGTGATGCAGCAGTACCGGGTTCACCAGCACGAGGGGCCCGTGCGGGTCGGGAACCTTGGGGTGCCCGGTGCAGTCGACGAAGCACGCACGCCAGAGCTCGCCCACCTGCGGCGCCGCGATGCCCGTGGTGCGCGGGAACGAGCGCGCGGTGTCCTCGAGGTCGCGCGCCAGGCGCGCGAGCGCCGGCCCGAACGACCTGACCGGCGCGCAGGTGGTCTTGAGGCGCCGGTCGGGGTAGATGACGACCGGGCGGATCAGAGGAGGCGCTCGGACTCCGACTGCACCGACATGTCGAGCCCCGCGAGGTCGGGGCACCGGATCACCTGCTCGAGCCCGGCGGCGTCCATGCCGTCGGGCAGCTCCGCCTCGATGCCGAGCACGTAGATGGGCGGCTCGCCCACCAGGCGCGAGCTGAGGTCGACGATGTTCACGCCCGCCGCGGCCAGCGCCGAGGCGGCGCCGTGCACGATGCCCGGGCGGTCGGCCCCGTAGATGGTGATCACGCAGCGCTCGCGTCCCGCGTCGCCGGGCGCCGGCGCCGCCGGGCGCACGCCCAGCGAGAGGCCGAGGCCCGATGCCGTCGGCGCCAGCAGGTCGACGATGTCCTGGTCGGTCACCCACGCGGGAACCTCCACGGCCAGCACCATCGCGAATGACCCGGCGAGGATGCTCGCCCGGCAGTTCTCGACGTTTCCGCCCGCCTCCAGCAGGGCCCCGGTGACGGCCGCCACGATGCCGGGGCGGTCCTCCCCGACGATGCTCACGGTGAATTCGCTCATGCGCCGAGGATAGGGGTCCTATGCTTCATGCGTGGGCGGCCGCACCTCGCTTAATCCCGCACTGCTCGTGACGGCAGCGCGCATCGCGCTGATCCCCGTCGTGATGGTGCTCATCCTCGCCGACGACGAGGGCGGGCGGTACTGGGCGTTCGCCCTCTACGTGGTGGCCGCCGCCACCGACTCGCTCGACGGCTGGCTCGCGCGATCGCGCGGCGAGGTGACCGTCGCCGGGGCGTTCCTCGACCCCCTCGCCGACAAGCTGCTGGTCACCGGCGCGCTGCTCTGCCTCATCGAGGTGGGCGAGGTGTCGGCGTGGATCGCCATGGTCATCATCACCCGCGAGTTCGCCGTCACCGGACTGCGTCTCGTGGCCGTGCGCGAAGACCTTGTGATCCCCGCCAGCAACCTCGGCAAGCTCAAGACGCTGAGCCAGAACGTCGCGGTGGCCTGGGTGATCCTGCAGGTGGCCCCGCAGTGGCAGTACGACGCCCTGCTCTACCTGGCCGTCGCCCTCACGGTCATCTCGGGCGCCTACTACTTCATCATGGCGCGCCGCCGGCTCTTCGAGGGCCGCGTGCCCGCGCCCGACGTCACCGGAGATCCGTGAACCAGGCCCTCGTCCTCGTCGTCGCCTACCTGCTGGGCTCCATCCCCTTCGCCTACCTCGCCGGCCGCCTGAACGGCGTCGACCTCCGCACGGTCGGCAGCGGCAACCTCGGCGCCACCAACGTGTTCCGCACGCTCGGCCGCACCGTCGGCATCGCCGTGATGGTGCTCGACATCGCCAAGGGCGCCTTCGCCGTTCTCATCGCGCAGTGGGTGGTGGGCGGCCCCTGGTGGCCCATCGCCGCCGGCGCCCTGGCGATCCTCGGCCACGTCTTCCCGGTGTGGACCGGCTTCAAGGGCGGCAAGGGCGTTGCCGTCGGTGCCGGCGCCCTCGTCGGCCTCGTCCCCGCCGCCAGCGGCGTGCTCATCATCCTCTGGCTCCTCATCGTGGTCCTCACGCGCTACGTGTCGGTGGCCAGCATCGTCTGCGCCCTCGCCGCCGCCCCGCTCGCCTGGGCCTTCGGCGCCCCCTGGCCCTACGTCGCCTTCATCGGCCTCGCCGCGCTCTTCGTCATCCTCAAGCACCGCGAGAACATCCAGCGGCTCCTCGCCGGCACCGAGAACCGCATCCAGCTCGGCCGGAAGGGCGCGCCGGATCCCACCTGATCGTCGCTTCGCAGCGCCCGGAAGTGGCCGGGAGGCAGTAGTACCTCCGCCGAATACCACAGCAGTGCGGCAGGCCCATCACATCGGGGTGGCGGCCACTCGCCGAAACGGGATCGGCATTTGCGGGGGCCGCAAATGCATCATCCCCGGCTGCGATCGCCGCCACCCCG
>CAIYRJ010000029.1 GCA_903928615.1 uncultured Actinomycetes bacterium
GCAGCCGCAGGATGTCCGACTGCGCCTGGTTGTACATGTCCACCGTGCGACCGGTCTGCGTGGTGAGGTTGAGCCGCTGGACGTTCACGAACACCACGCCGCCAAGCAGCAGCGCGATGAGCGGCACCAGCACCCAGGCCAGCCGCACCCCCTCGAGGTGCAGCCGCTCGCGGAGGGTGCGCTTGGTGCGCGAATGGATGACACGCGGCCGGGGCGGGCGCCCCGCCTGGCCGGGAGCGCGGAGGGGGTGACTGTCACCGGAACGGTGACTGTCACCGGGGTAGGCCCTCCCCGGCGCCGCGGACATGCGTGCCGCGCCGGCCCGCGTGCTCATGCGTCGGCCTTCCGGATGACCCGCAGGCGCGCGGAGTGCGCGCGCGGGTTGGCAGCCACCTCGGCAGTGATGGCCTTCACGGCCTTGGGCGTGACCATGCGGCCCTCGGGCTGCTGGCCGCAGCCGCACACGGGCATGTCGGGCGGGCAGATGCACCCGCGGGTGCGGTCGCGCATGAAGCGCTTCACCATGCGGTCTTCCAGCGACTGGAACGAGATCACCGCGAGGCGCCCGCCGGGGTTCAGCAGGTCGAAGGCCTCGGGCAGGGCGCGCTCGAGGATTCCCAGCTCGTCGTTCACCTCGATGCGCAGCGCCTGGAACACCCGCTTGGCGGGGTGGCCGCCCGCGAAGAGCGCCGGCGTGGGCACGGCGCCGCGGATCACCTCCACCAGGTCGCCGGTGGTGGTGATGGGCTGCTCATCGCGACGGCGCCCGATGGCGCGCGCGATCTGCTTGGCGTAGCGCTCCTCGCCGTACTCGCGGAACCACCGGGTGAGGTCCTGCTCGGAGGCCTCGTTCACCAGGTCTGCGGCGGTCACCTCGAGGGCGGGGTCCATCCGCATGTCGAGTGGGGCTTGCCGCGAATACGAGAAGCCCCGTTCCGCGGTGTCCACCTGCATCGACGAGAGGCCGAGATCCATCAGGGTGACGTCTGATTTCGCCCCTTCCGACGCCAGATCCTGCAGTCCCGTGGCGAAGTCGGCGCGCACCAGGCGGGCCGGGCAGGGCATGGCCGGCATGAGGGCCTCGAAGTGACGTGCGGCCTCGGGGTCGCGGTCGATGCCGATGAGCGCTCCGGTGGGACCCACGCGCGCAGCCAGCGCCGAGGCATGGCCACCGGCGCCGAAGGTGCAGTCCACCACCGTGTCGCCCGGCTCCGGCGCCGTGAGCGCCAGCACCTGGTCGAGGAGGACGGGCACGTGGGGTGCGCCGCCGGGGGCCGAGGGAACGGCCTCGATGCGCGGCGCGGCGGCGGTCATCCGCGGCCCCCGTCGATTCGCTGGGCCAGGCGCGCGGCGCGCTGGGCGACGCCGTCCTTGCGCAGCTTCGCGAAGCGCTCGTCGAGGCGCTCGGGGTTCCAGAGCTCGAGGTATGAGCCCGCGCCCACCACCTTCACCTTGCCGTCGAGCGCCGCGTGGTCGCGCAGCTCGGCCGGCACGAGCAGGCGACCCTGCTTGTCGAGGCCCTCCTGCTCGAACGCCCCGGCCAGCAGGAAGCGGCTGAGCTCGCGCTGGTCGTCGTCGAGCACGCTCATGCGCCCGAAGGTGCCCTCGATGAACGTGGGCCACTCGAACCGGGGCACCACCACCAGGCAGTCGTCCAACCACCACGCGGTGACCGTGCCGTCTGCGAAGGGCTCCCGCAGGCGGGACGGAATCGCCAGCCGCGAGCGGTCATCGAGGCTGCATTCGTACGTGCCGCTGAGGAGCCGAGGTGCCACGTGAGGGAACCTACCCCCGGGCTCCCCACAATGCAACCCATTCTCCCCAATTTGTTCTCCTGTCACCCCACAGGCCTACCCGGGAGCACCTCGCAACGGGTCGTGCGCCCCCGGCCGCGTTCGTGCAACGCGACGTGCGGTGAGAACACATGTTCCGTCCGACCGGCGTCGTACATTTGTTCGCATGAACACGCGAACACACCTCACGCTCGTCCCCGCCGCAGGCGCTGGGGCGCACTCGTACCACCGCCGCACCCGCCGTCCCGGCGCCCCGCCCCCGGGTGGCCGCGCCGCCGGCGTCGCCGCGCTCGCCGCGGGCCTCACCCTGGGCCTGGCCCTGGGCGCCGCCGCCACGCTCGGCACCCACCCCGGCGACTACGCCATCCTGCTGCTGCCGGTGGCGGGCGCCGCCGGCATCACCCTGGCAGCCGCCTTCCGCAGCCGCGCCGTTGCCCTCAAGCGCCGCCGCGCCGCCCAGCTGCGCCGCGAGCGCCTCGAGGCGCGCCGCGTGGCGGCCATGCCCAAGCCCGTCCTCGTGCACTCGCGCGACGAGTTCCGTCCGGTTCTTGTCGCCACCGGGTCCGTCGCGACGCCGTCCAGGCGCGCGGCGTAGGGCCCCTGCGCCCGGGGGTGCTGCTCCCACCCCCGGGCGCTCGGGTCATTACTGACGAAACCCGGTGATACGCGGGGCGCGCATCCTCACGTGACCCGGTAACGTCGCCCGCGTGAGCGACGTCGACCGGCTGGCCGTCTTCGGCGACATACACGCCAACCTCAAGGCCCTCGACGCGGTGCTCGCCGCGATCGCCGACGCAGGCATCACCCGCGCCATCGTCACCGGCGACATCGTGCTGCGCGGGCTCGAGCCCGAGAAGTGCGTGGCGCGCGTGCGCAAGACCGGCTGGCCCTGCGTGGAGGGCAACACCGACCGCCGGGTGGTGGGCAAGAAGGTGAAGCCCAAGACCGACATCCGCGACATGCGCCCCGGCACGCGCACGTGGACCAAGACCATGCTCAGCCAGAAGTCGCTCGACTGGCTCGACGCCCTGCCGGCCATCGTGGAGGCCGACCTCGGACCGCACCGCGTGGTGGCCGTGCATGGCGACCAGACGGTGCCGCCCGGCCTGGTGGATCACGACGCCTCCGACCGCGAGATCATTGCCGTCATGGACGCCCTGGGCGCAGACGTGCTCATCACCGCGCACACCCACTCGCCCATGCTGCGCTGGGTGAAGGGCCGCCTCGTGGTGAACCCCGGCAGCGTCGGTGAGGGCACCGCCGACGAGCCGCGCCCCTCATGGGCGTGGATCCAGTCCACGAAGAAAGGGCTCAGCGCAGCCATCGAGCACGTGGATGCTCCCCTCGCCCCCCCGCGCGACGCCCGGCACCGCAAGGGCGAGTAGCCCCTAGGGGCGCACCGCCAGCGCCACCAGCTGCCCCCCGTGCCCCATCGCGCGGGCCGTGGCGGCCACGGGCACCATCGCCGCGGCGAGCGCCCGGCCCAGCAGGCCCCGGCGCGGATTCACCTGCGGATCGGCGCCCGGCGCCATCGAGTAGGCGATGCCCGCGGGATACCCCCACCCCCCACGCGTGTCGATGTCACGCACCCCGAGCCCCGCCGCGCCGAGCACGATGCGCAGCGACTGCGCGTCGAGGTGCCAGCGGTGGCGCGAGGGCTCCCACCCGTGCCAGCGCGCCCCGAACGCCCGCGCCTCGGCCGATCCACGATTGGGCACGGCAACACTCAGCCGGCCACCGGGCCGCAGGATGTCGCGCACCGCGGCGAGCCCCGCATCCATGTCGGGGAGGTGCTCGAGCACGTGCCACATCACCGCGGCATCGGCCGCGC
>CAIYRJ010000030.1 GCA_903928615.1 uncultured Actinomycetes bacterium
CCATCGAGGCCACCGGTGAGCTCGAGGAGATCCCGGACGAGGACGAGCTTGCGGCCACGGGCGAGCACAAGGGCCTCGCCGACGAGGTGGCCATGGACGACGTCTCGGCCACCGGAGAGGTGCCGATCATCCCGCCCGAGGACAACGGTGAGCCCGCGGCCCCTGCGCAGCGTCCCTACATCGAGATCGAGGACCCGCCCGACGGCCCCGTGCCCGAGGACGTCATCGCGCGCTTTGCCGCCATGGTGGAGGCAGACAAGGAGCGCGAGGCCCGGCGCGCGGAGCGGGAGCGTGGCGACGCGGGCTGAGCCCGCGGCGGAGGATCGCGGGCTCGCGCGCGTGTGGGGCCTGGTTGCCGGGGGCGCGCGCCCCGACGCCGTGGAGCAGGCGGTGCTCGTGGAAGCCCGCGCGCTGGCGGGCTGCGAGTTCGCCGCCCTCGTCACCGATGACGGCACCGGCCCCGACGCCCTGCTCGCCCGTGCGGCGATTACGGCCGGCCGGCCCGCCGAGGAGGCGGGCGACTCGGGCGTGGCGGCAATCGCCGCGGAGGTCGGACCGGCGGGCGCGGGTGACACGGCGCTGGTGGTGCGCGCGGCGCAGGGATCGGTGCTCGACCCCGCCGTGGCAGAGCCCATCGCCCGCCTGGCCCTGGTGGCCGGAATGGGCATCGCCGGGGCACGGGCGGTGGCGCGCACGTCCCAGCTGGTGGAGAGCGGGATGGCCATCGGCAGCGGGCTGGAGCTCGACACGGTGCTGCGGCGCCTGCTCGAGTCGGCACGCCGCGTGGTGGGTGCCCGCTACGCGGCGCTCGGCGTGCTCTCATCGGAAGGCGACGGCCTCGCGCGCTTCATCTGGTCGGGCATCGATGACCTCACGGCGATGAATATCGGGCGGCTGCCGGGCGGCAGGGGCCTGCTGGGCCGCCTGATCACCGACCCGCGTCCACTGCGCGTGGAGCGCATCGGCGCGCATCCGTCATCGGCGGGGTTCCCGCCGGGGCACCCGCCCATGCAGACCTTCCTCGGCGTGCCCGTGGTGCTGGGAGACGACATCTACGGCAACCTTTACCTCACCGATCGCGAGGCCGGATCGTTCACGGAGGAGGACGAGCGGCTCGCCGTGGTGCTCGCGGCCCAGGCCGCCGTGGCCATCGCGAACGCGCGATCGGCTGCCGACGAGCGGGCGCGGCTGGCGGAGTCCGCGGCGCTCGCGGCGGCGCGCGAGCGCGAGCAGGCGGCCGCCGAGGGCCACCGACGGGCCATCCGCGCCCAGGAGGCCGAGCGCGTGCGCGTGGCCCGTGAGCTCCACGACGAGACCGGCCAGGTGCTCGCGGCCATCGCCCTCGAGATGCGCGCGCTCGAGGAGCACGTGGACGACGACGGCCGCGAGCGGCTGGCCGCCGCGCGGAGATCGCTCGCCGAGGCCACCACCGCCCTCCGTGACCTGGCCCTGCGCCTGCGGCCGTCAGGCCTCGAGGAGCACGGGCTCGCCAGCGCCATCGAGCGCCAGGCCGATCGCCTGCGCATGGAGCCGGGCATCACGGTGGACGTGTCGGTGGAGCACATGCCGGAACTGGGCGAGGAATCCGAGATCACCGTGTTCCGCGTGGTGCAGGAGGCGCTCACGAACATCCAGCGCCATGCGCAGGCGCGTCATGCGAGCGTGCTGGTGCGCAGGCTCCCCGGGCGGCTGCGGGTGATCATCGAGGACGACGGCGTGGGCTTCGATCCAGACTCCGACACCGATCGCCTTGGCCTCGCGGGCATCCGCGAGCGCGTGGCATTGCTGGAGGGCACGGCCACGCTGGAATCGCGCCCCGGCGAGGGCACGACTCTGGTGGTGGAGATCCCCGCCTAGACGGCCGTGGCCGCGTCGGCGCGATCGCGCAGGGTCATCATCCGCTCCCACGCCTTCTCCTCGGCCGCGGCGTGGGCCTCGGCGTCGGCGTAGAGGTGAGACCCGCGCGAGATGGCCAGGTAATCGGCCATGGCCCGCTCGAGTTCCTCATGCGCGTTGCGGAACTGGTAGGCGACTTCTGCGGTCATCTCGGCAGTGCTCCCGCGTAGGGGTTCCGTGGGGGAAAGTTAACGCTCGCCCCGGACGTCACGCAGCAGCACGCGCTCCAC
>CAIYRJ010000031.1 GCA_903928615.1 uncultured Actinomycetes bacterium
AGATCGTGCACGGTCACGCGCTCCCCGAGCGACCGGGACGCCACCACCAGCATTCCCGCGCCCGCCGCGAGGGCCCGGCCGGTTCCGGGGTGCACCTCGATCGCCGGGCGCGCGGAGCCGGGCAGGACGTTGTGCAGCACCACGCGGTCACCCTGTCCTGCGATGGCGACCCCTCCGGGCACGGAAGCCACGGCGGTGATGCGCTCGCCCAGCGCCCGGGGCGCGCGAGCGTGCTCCTCGCCCCCGCGCACGAGCACGAGGTCGGCGCCGGTCGCCACGGCCAGGTCGCCGTCATCCAGCCACGCGGCGGCCAGGGCGCCCTCGATTGTGGCCGTCCAGTCGCGGCGACGTGCCAGGTCGGACCGGGCCACCACCGTGGCGCGCGGGAGCGCCGCGCGATCGCCCACGGCCGCGAGCCGTCCGCCATCCCCCGCCGACAGCACCAGCCGGCCCGGGGCTCGCGAGCGCAGGCCCACCCGGGCGGCGCCGAGCGGATCGTCGATCACGAGCAGCCCGCGGCGCGGGGCCAGCGCGAGCCGGTCGGGGCCCACGGCCGCCATCGAGCGCACGTCCGACACCGCGATCTCGCGAATGCCATCGAGGCCGGGCAGCCGGGCCACGACCACCCGCCCCGGAAGCGCCACGGCCGCCCACGCGCCATCCGGTGAGACCGCGAGGGCCGATCCCGGCCAGCCCTGCGCCGCGGCGACGCGCAGGGCGCCCTGCTCGACGAGGTCGGGCGCGGCCACGGTCATGGCGCGAGCACCCGCGCGTAGACGTCCTCGGCGCGGCGCGCGGCCTCGTCCCACGTGTGGCGCGCAACGGTCTCCCGGGCGCTCGCCGTGAGCCGCGCGCGCAGATCACCGTCGTTCACCACCCGCACGAGCGCCTGCGCCAGCGGTCCGGAGTCGCCCACGGGGGTCATGAGGCAGTCGTCCCCGTCGCGGAGGAACTCGGCGAGCACCGGGATGTCGCTGGTGACCACCGGCAGCCCGGCCGCCATGGCCTCCACCACCACGAGCCCGAAGCCCTCGCGCGTGGAGGGGAACGCCAGCACGTCGGCCGCGCGGTAGAGCACGGGCATGTCGTCATCGTCAACGATGCCGATGCGCGCGACGTCGGCGGTGCCCGGCACGCCGGACCCCTGGTGCACCACCAGCCCGAGGCGCACCGCGTCGTCCTCCCACGCCCGCACCGCCTCCGGGTCGGCGAAGAACCCATCTCCACCAGCCACGACCAGCAGGGGGTTGCCCGGAAGGCGCCCGCGCGCCCGTGCGAAGGCCTCCAGCAGCACGCGGCTTCCCTTGCGCGGCTGCACGCCACCCACCGCGAGCACCACCGTCCGCCCGGGCCAGCCCATCCGCGCGGCGGCCTCCTCGCGCCCGAGGGAGCACCCCCCAAATCGCTCGGCCTCCACGCCATTGGGCACCACGTCCGCCTGCACGCCGAACTCATCCAGCAGCCGGTCGGCCCAGAACGCCGACACGGCGATGCAGCGATCGACATCCTGGATCGACGCCCGCTGGCACTCCTCGAGGAAGCGGTCCTGGAAGGCCTCCACGTGGTGGACCGTGCGCACCACGTGCGGCACGACCCCATCGGCGCGCAACGCGAGCAGCGCGCGGGCCGAGAGGAGGTCCTGTGCGTGGTTCACGTCGACCGGCGGGGCCGAGCGCACCGCCTCGGCAAGCGTGGCCGCGGCGCGGTCCACCCGATCAGCAGCGCCCTCACCCGCGATGGGGCGGAGCGGCACCTGGTGCGTTGCGACTCCGGGGCCCACCGCCAGTCCGGAGCCGTCGATGGTGAGCACCCACAGCTCCACGTCGTGCCCGCGAGCCGCGAGGGCCTCTGCCAGGCAGCGTGCGTGCACCGCGCCGCCGCGCGGCATCGCCGAGTAGGTGGCGATGCGTACCCGCACGGGGCCTCAGCGCGCGGGCCGCACGAGGGCAGCGGCAAGGCGCGCCGCCTGCGCGCTCGTGGGCGCCACCCGTGCCCCCGCCCTCGTGAGGTGCTCCTCCTGGCGCGAGAGCACCTGGGGGTCGCCCTCGGTGCCGCACACGTGCGCCACCACCTGCAGCGAGGGGCGCGCCTGCAGCGCCTCGGCGATCGCCGGCGCCAGCGCACCCGCGGGATCGGGGTGCGCCCCACGACCGAGGATGACGTCCAGCAGGATCACCGCGACCGTCTGGTCGGACACCGTGTCCGTGATCAGCGCGGCACGGCGCGAGGGGTCGGTGAGCGGGTGGGGCGTGCCGTGCGCCACCGACTCGGCCTGCAGGTCGAGGCATGCGTTGCCGCGCACCACGTCACGCGGATCGAGGTACTCCGCCGCTCCGGCGGGCGTGTTCGACACCACCCGGCCAAGGCGGGCGGCGAGCACGGCAGCCGCCTCGGCGCAGAGAGCCGATCCGGAGAAGATGCCGCGCACGTGCCCTGCGCTCACCCAGCCGCCGGACTCCGCCGCGGGGATCACCGGCCGGGCACCGGCACGACGCGCGGCGCCGGCCACGGCCTGGTCGATGACGGAGTGGATCTCCACGCCATCGGGCGCGGACAGCCCATCGGCGCCGATGAGGCATGCGGCCCCGGGCTTGCCGCAGGCTCCGAGCGCTGCCAGGGCCGCCTCGGCACCGCGCGCCGAGAAGCCCTCGGCCACCAGCACCACGGCATCGGTGTGCGGGTCATCGGCCAGCCGTCGAATCGCTGCAAGCGATGACGCCGCGCCGACCTCATCGGTGAGGTCCCGCGGCCCGGTGACGAGCACGCGGCTCACCCCGAGCCCGAAGCGGTCGAGCAGCACGGCGGCTTCCTGCGCGCCCGAGCCCGACGTGGCCACCACCCCGATGCGCCCGGACGCCACCACGTTGGCGATGCCGATCCCGATGCCGTCGATGATCGCCGTGTCGCTGCCGGGCCCGAGCACCAGCCGGCCCGCGTCGGCCGCGCGCTGCTTGAGCGCCACCTCGTCGGCCAGCGCGACATCACCCGTGAGCAGCATCACGTCGCTGCCCGCCGACAGCGCCCGGTGGGCTTCCAGCGCCGCGAAGGCGCCGGGCACCCCGATCACCGCGAGGGCGTCCACCTCCGGGGGCGCGGGTGCCGCGTCGTCCTCCGGCGCGCGCGATCCATCCCCGGCCATGCCGGGGTGGAGCTCCACCACCACGTCGTCGCCCTGGGGAAGGTCCTCCACCACCGGCACGCTACCGGTGCGGGCAGGCGGATGGCGGCCCGTTACGGGCCGTGCACCGGCTAGGCGGTCTCGGCCAGCAGGTCAACCGCGGGAGCGGCCTGCGCGAGGCGTGACCTCAGCAGCCGCGCATCCTCACGTGCGCGTCGCAGCGCGGCCTCGGTGGCATCGAGCGATGCCCGCAGCTCGGCCAGGTCGGCATCGGCCTCGGCGAGGCGACGGGCCAGCACGGCGAGGGGGCGATCGAGGGCGCTGCCGCCGGCCGGCACCTGCACGTCGGCGCCGGCGTCGAGCAGGCCCACCCGCACGAGCTCCGCCACCTCCACCACCCGCACCCCGCCGCGCCGTCCCACCGCGAGGGTGCCACGCTCGGCGCGCCTCTCGAGGGCCTTCTTGGTGGTGCCGCACACCTCGGCGGCGTCCGACAGGGTGAGCGTGCGGGGCGTCGTCATGGCCTGCGGTTTCTCCGCGCGGGGTGGGCTTCCCTTCCGCCCGCGCCCCGGACCGACCGCGCGTCTGTACATCTTGACAACTATTTGGTTGTGAAGTAGGTTGACCGCGCCAACCGAACAGGAGCACCGACGTGGCGATTCCCCACCCCATTCCCGACACCCTCGCCGACCTCATCGCGGAGCGGTTCAGGGCCCTCGGAGAGCCGATGCGCATCCGCATCCTCGACCACCTCCGCGACGGCCCGGCATCCGTCGGCGCCATCGCCGCAGCCCTCGGCACCTCGCAGCAGAACGTCTCGAAGCACCTCGCCCTTCTTCACTCGATGGGCATCGTCGGCCGCGAGCGCCGAGGCAACGCGACGATCTACGAGATCGCCGACCAGACGGTGTTCGACATGTGCGAGCACGTCTGCGGCGGGTTGCAGCGCCACCTCGCCGAGATCCAGGCGCTCGTGTCCGGGGAGGTGGCCCGATGAGCGCCCCCACCCGCTGGCCCCTGGAGCGCGTGCTCTTCCTCATGTCGGGCACCGTGACGATCCTCAGCGTGATCCTGGCCATCACCGTGAGTCCGTGGTTCCTCATCCTCACGGCGTTCGTCGGGGTGTCGCAGTGGATGTACGTGGCCTTCGGCGACTGCCCGTCGTCATTCGTGATGCGCAAGATCTTCAGGCTGGAGGGCTGCGCGCGATGAGCGACGCGACGACGACGGTCGGGCCCATCGGACGCCTCGGGCGCTGGTCGGCCACCCACGGCAAGTGGGTCGCGGTGATCTGGGTGGTCATCGCCCTCGGGCTGGGCTTCCTCGCGCCCCGCGTCGAGACGTCCCTGTCCGGGGCCGGCTGGGAGGACACCGGCTCGCAGTCGGTGCAGGCACGCCAGCTCATCCAGGACAACTTCGGCGGGAACTCCTCGAATGCCCTGATGGTGGTGGTGCACTCCCCGGAGGCCGTCGCGGGGTCGCCCGAGTTCGGCGCAGCTGTCTCGCGGGTCACGCAGACCCTCGAGGCAGACCCGGCGGTATCGCAGGTCGTCCCGCCGATGCCGGGCCAGACGATCTCGCGTGACGGCCACACGGCCATCGTGATGGGCGGAGCCGCCGCCAACGCGACCGAGATGGTCCGCGCGGCAGACCGCCTGAAGGCCGAGCTGGCCGCCGACGGCGGCGCGGGCGTCTCGGTCTACCTCACGGGCGCATCGGGCATGTGGTCCGACTTCAACGAGGCCAACCGCTCCGCGATGATGAAGAGCGAGCTGCTCTCGTGGCCGGTGACGCTGGCGATCCTCGTGCTGGCCTTCGGCGCACTCGTGGCCGCGGGGCTCCCCCTGCTGCTGACGATCCTCGGCCTCGTGGCGACGGCAGGGGCGCTCTACCTCACCACCCTCGCCTTCGACGTCTCCATCTGGGCCATGAACTTCGCCCTGATGTTCGCCCTCGCGCTGGGCATCGACTACGCGCTCTTCATCGTGCAGCGCTTCCGCGGGGCCCTCTTCGGATCGGGCCGCGATCCCGTCGACGCAACCGCCGAGACCATGGACACGGCCGGCAAGGCCGTCCTGTTCTCGGGCCTCACGGTGCTCATCTCCCTGTCGGCGGTGATGATCGTGCCGAGCCCGGCGTTCCGGTCAATGGCCCTCGGCATCATGATCTCGGTGGTCTTCATCCTGCTGGCCACCCTCACCCTGCTCCCGGCGGTGCTCGCCAAGCTGGGCCCGCGGGTGGACAAGGGCGCCCTCAAGTGGGCCCACTCCGGTGACCACCGATCGAAGCGCTTCGAGCGGTGGGGACAGAAGCTCTGGAGCCGGCCCGCGCTGTTCGGGATCCCCGCCCTGCTCGCGCTGCTCATCCTCGCCGTGCCGATCTTCGGGCTGAAGACGGGCATGCCGTCGATCACCGTGGTGCCGCAGGATGATGGCTCGCGCCAGGGGTACGAGCTGGTGAGCACGGCGTTCGGGCCGGGCGCACCCGGCACCCTCCAGATCGTCGGACCGGCCGATGAGATGGCGGCTGCACAGCGCATCGCCGCGGATGACTCCGGCATCGCGGCCGCGATGCCGGCACAGCCCGGTGGCGACGGACTCGCGATGGTGCAGGCGATCCCGACGACGGGGCCGTCCACCACGGAGACGGCGGTGACCATCGAGCGCCTTCGCGCGCAATTGCCCGCCGGGGTGATGATCGGCGGGGCGGCGGCGGAGCAGGCCGACCTCTCGGCGGCCCTCAGCACGTACACGCCGATCGTCATCGGAATCGTCCTCGTGCTCGGTTTCCTGCTTCTCCTCGTGGCCTTCCAGGCCCCGGTGGTCGCGGCAATCGGGGTGATTACCAACCTCCTCGCCGTCGCCGCCGCATTCGGCGTGGCCCGCCTCATCTTCCAGGACGGCTGGGGGGCGAGCTTCCTCGGCTTCGAGTCGCAGGGGTTCCTCGATGCCTGGGGTCCGGTGTTCTTCTTCGCGATGATCTTCGCGATCTCGATGGACTACACGGTCTTCCTGCTGTCCTCGGCACGTGAGCACTGGGATCGCTCCCATGATCCGAAGGAGGCCATGGTCGGGGGGCTCGCCCACTCCGGGAGGGTCATCCTCGCGGCAGCCGCGGTGATGGTGGCGGTGTTCTTCACCTTCGCCCTCTCCGGACCGCTGCCGCCGAAGGAGATGGGGATCATCCTCGGCGTCGCCGTGCTGCTCGACGCCGTGCTGGTGAGGCTGCTGCTGGTGCCGGTGGCGCTGCGGCTCGCCGGGAAGTGGGCCTGGTGGACGCCGACGTGGCTCACGAAGGTGCTTCCCGAGGTGCGCTTCGGGCACTGACCTCCGGGTGCCCGTGCATCGGCGCATGGCTCCGGGCCCCTCAGGGGGTCCGGAGCCCGAACCGGCCTAGGCAGTGGCCAGCAGCCAGTCCCGGATGGCGGCGAAGGTGGCGTCGTGGTCGCCGAAGTCGTGCCCGGCGCCCTCCACCATCCTCACGGTCACGTCACCGTGGCCCGCCTCGCGTGCGCTCGCAGCGAGGCGCTCGGCGTCACCGGGGTCGACGATGATGTCCTCGGTGCCCTGCACCAGCAGCACGGGCGCCTCGATGCGGCCGATCTGCAGATGGGCCTTGGCCGCTTCGGAGTCCGGGCCGCGCGAGTGCCACCAGGTGCGCGCCGTGTACACGCCGGCAGCGTGTGGTGCGTCGTCCGGCAGGTACATGCGGTGGATGACGAGGCTGATGTCGTCCTCCGGCGGGGCATCGGCATAGGGCCGGCAGAGCTCCACGAGCTCGTCGTACGACGGCGCCGAGCCGCAGCGATCCATGCGGGCGCGACTCGACTCGGGCAGGCTCCAGGCGGTTCCCAGGCCCGCGACGCCGACCACCGGCAGCGGCAGCTCGTGCGCGGCGCAGTACATGGCCGCGGTGGCGCCGAGGGAGTATCCGCTCACCAGCACGTGGTCATAGCCCTCCCCCGCCACCCACGCGGTGGCGGCACGGACGTCGTCGAGCACGTCCTCCAGCACGGCGGTGCCGAAGAGCTGCGACACGTTCCCGATGCGGGTGTCGAGCGTGAGCACCGGCAGGCCGAGTCGGGCGATCGGACGGCGCAGGAACCTCAGCGCGCCCACGCTGAGATTGCCCTGGTTGCCATGCAGGTGGATGATCGCCGTGCGGCGCCCGGTCTCAGCCGCGCGCGCCAGGGTGGCGGCATCGTCGTGCTCGAGCACGCCGTCGTGCAGCGAGCCGTCCTCCCCCCGGATCGTGACCAGCCGGGCGGTGCCCGATGCCGGGCGATGCGCTGGCACGGCGGCCGGGCCGTCCTTCGGCAGGGAGTCCATCCAGGCCACGGCGCGATCGGCCACGTCGGGCACCTTGCCCCAGAAGGTGTGGTCGGCCCCCGGCACGTGCTCGAGGTGCACGTCGAGCCCCGCGGACGCGGCCGCCTCGGCCAGGGCCTCGCCGTCGCCGCCCGGCAGCACCGGGTCATCTCCGGCCTGGATCAGCGCCACGGGCACGCCGACGTCACGGATGCGGTCCACCGACACGGGGTTGCGCGATTCCGGACCGCGGCACTGCCACCAGCAGCGCAGCGACCAGGCCTCGGCATCGAAGGGGGCGTCGCTCGGCCCCGCGCCGCGGTGCACCACCACCACGTCGTCCGCCCCATCGCGATCCACGCCGGCCCGCAGCGCCATGCGCGCCATCTCGGTGTACGACGGCTGCGCGCGCAGGCGGGTCCACCTCGCGCGCATCGACTCGGGAAGGCTCCAGGGATGCGCGAGGGTGCAGAGCCCCACCACCTCGGGCGGGTGCTCGAGCGCCTGGTAGTGCGTCACGATGCTCGCGCCCAGGCTGTAGCCCACCAGCACCACGCGCTGGAACCCGATCTCGCGCGCGAAGTCGAGGGCAGCGGCCATGTCGAGCGGCGTGGCGTCGAAGAGCCCTCCGCCGTAGACCACCCCGAAGTTGGCCATGCGCGTGTTGATGGACAGGGCCGGGTAGCCCTGATGGGCGAGCTCGAACGCCAGCCGCCGGGGCACGCCGCCCATGTAGTTGCCGAGGGAGCCATGCACGATGATGGCCAGGGTCCCGGCGCGGCCGTCGACGTCGGCGCGGGGACGCATGAGCAGCCCGTCCCAGTGCTTGTGGTCGGCCGTGCGCAGCACCACCAGCTCGGCTTCGGCGTCCACGTCGTCGTGCCCGAACTCCGTGTGCGGGCGCGCCCCGGTGGTCATGGTGATGCGGTCCGGGCGCGCGACCTCGGTCGGGGTCCCGGGCTGCGGGGGATCGGCAGCATGCGGCGTCATGACGGGATTGTCCCCGCCTTCCCGCCATCGCGCCCGCGCCGGCCCGGCAGCCACCAGTTCCACTTGCCGCAGAGGCTCATGACCGCCGGCACGAGCATGAGGCGGATGATCGTGGCGTCCACCAGCACGGCCGTGGCGAGGCCGATGCCGAGCATCTTCACCACGACGTTGTCGTTCAGCACGAATGCCAGGAACACGCTCACCATGATCAGCGCCGCCGCCGAGATGACGCGCGCGGTGGAGGCCAGGCCGAGCGCCACGGAGCGATGCGGGTCGCCGGTCTGCTCCCACCCCTCGCGCACCCGTGAGAGCAGGAACACCTCGTAGTCCATCGACAGCCCGAAGAGGATCGCGATCATCATCATCGGCACCCATGCCTCGATGGCCACCGCCTCGGGCACGCCGATCTGATCGCGCAGGATGCCCCACTGGAAGATGGCCACCACCACCCCGAAGGCCGCGCCCACCGAGAGCAGGTTCATCACCGCCGCCTGCAGGGGCACGAGGAGCGAGCGGAACTCCACCAGCAGGAGCACGAACGAGATGAGGATGACCACGCCGATGAACCACGGCAGGCGCGAGGCCACGCGGTCGGAGAGGTCGACGCCCACAGCGGTGAGGCCGGTGGCATAGACGGTGGTGCCGGCGCCGGCCACGGGTTCGAGGCGCTGCGCGAGCTTCTCGACCAGGTCGGTGGTGCGCGGGCTGGCGGGCGCGGTGCCGGGCACCACGTTGATGAGGGCGACGTCGGCGATGGGCGACCTCACCGGGGGCGACACCTCGATGACTCCCGCGAGATCGCGGGCCCGATCGGCCACGGCGAGTGCGCTCTGCTTGGCGAGGGGCCCCTCGAGCACGATCTGCACGGGTCCGTTGAAGCCCGGCCCGAAGCCCGTGGAGATCAGCGCGTATGCCTCCCGCGTGGTGGACCCCGGCGGATCGCTGCCGGCATCCACCTGCCCGAGCTCCATGCGCAGCACCGGCGCGGCCAGCAGCAGGAGCAGGGCCAGGCCGCCGACGAGGAACGGCCACGGCTTGCGCGTGACCATGAGCGACCAGCGGGCCCAGCCGTGCATGCGGTCCGGCGGGGCGTCGAGGTCCACGGGGCGGGGACCCGAGATGAACGGCAGGCGCCAGCGACCCAGCCCGGTGCCGGCGATCGCGAGGGCAGCCGGCAGGAGCGTGATGGCGGCCATCACGGCGATGACCACCGCGATGGCCGCGCTCTGCCCGAGCCTCGTGACGAACGGAATGCCGGCGGCCGCGAGCCCCAGCACGGCGACCGCCACCGTGCCGCCCGCGATCACCACTGCCCGGCCCGCCGTGGCCGTGGCGCGCGCGACCGACGCGCGCACGTCCATGCCTTCGGCCACCTGCTGCGAGTGGCGGGTGACCACGAACAACGCGTAGTCCACCGACACGCCGAGGCCGATCATCACGGCGAGGGTGCGGCCGACGTCGCTCACATCCGTGACGGCCTGCAGCACGGCAAGCACCGCGAGGGCCGTGCCGACGGCCACGAGCGCCCCCACCACGGGTATCGCCATCGTGACGACCGATCCGAAGGCCAGCAGCAGGATGATGACGGCCGCGAGGATGCCCACCACGGCCGACCAGTCGGTGCCCGCGGCCTCCGCCTGGGCCGCGGGCGCGCCGGAGTAGGCCACCACCAGCCCCGCGCGCTCGAGCGGCTTCGCCGCCTCCCGCACGCGATCCAGCTGCGCGGGCCCGAGGTCCGCGGGCGGGGTGGACCACTCGATGCCCATCAGCGCGGTGCGCCCGTCCGGTGACACCGTGCCGGGCCTGCCGGGCGGCTGCACCGAGGCGACACCGTCCACGGCACGCAGGCGCTGCGCCGACTCCGCAATCGCCGCGCGCGAGGGCCCCGCGAGCAGCGTGCCGCGCTCGGCACGGATCACCACCTGCCCGTCGGTCGTCCCCTGCCCCGGGAACGCCCGCTGAAGCACGGCGGCGCCCTCCGCCGCGGGAAGCCCGGGCACCGAGAGGTTGTCGGAGGGCTTGCCACCCAGGGCCGACCCCAGCAGCGTAAGCCCCACCAGCGCGACCACCCAGGCGCCGAGCACCCACCAGCGGCGGCGCGCGCACCAGGCGCCGAGCCGGCCGAGGAGCGTGGTGGTGTGGTCGTTCCGGGCCATTGCGGGGCGGGACGGTAGCGGACGCGTTACGGCGGACGGAGGCGGTGCGTGGCATGCTCGCCCCCGTGGGCGACCTCGGAATCTGGGCCCTGTTCTTCGCCCTCCTCGGCGGCATCGGCGGCGGCTTCGTCAACTCGGTGGCGGGTGGCGGCACCCTCGTGACCTTTCCGGTGCTCACGGCCGTGGGCATCCCCGCGCTCGACGCCAACATCACCAATGCGGTGGCGCTTTCACCCGGGTACGCCGGGGGCACGTACGCCCAGCGGCGTGACTTCATGGGCCGCCGCGACCTTGCGCGCGTGCTGGCCATCACGTCGATCCTGGGCGGCGTCACCGGCGGGGTGCTGCTCATCCTCACCGGCGCGGAGATCTTCGAGCAGCTCGTGCCGTGGCTCATCTTCGCCGCCACCGCCCTGCTCGCCGCCCAGAAGCCCCTGAGGCGCATCACCATCGGCGCCCGCGGCGACACCGGTGAGATGAGCCGCACGGTGCTCGTGGTGTCCATCTTCCTGGCCACGGTGTACGGCGGGTACTTCGGCGCCGGCCTCGGGATCATCACCATCGCGATCCTCGGGCTCATGCTCACCGACACCCTCAACCGCCTGAACGCCCTCAAGCTGCTGATGTCGCTCTGCGCCAATGGCGCCGCCGCGATCTTCTTCGCCTTCACCGGCTACGTGTACTGGGGCGCGGCGATCCTCATGGGCCTTGGCGCATGGGCCGGCGGGTGGATCGGCGGCAAGACCGTGCAGCACCTGAATGAGGCGGTGTTCCGCTTCGGGGTGATCCTCCTCGGCATCGCCGTCGGGTTCACCTTCCTGCTGGCCTGACCGACCCCCGGGCGCGCGCCGCGCGAGCGCCTACGATCAGGGCATGCCGCTGGCCATCGCCACCATCGAGGCGCCCCTCGTCGACGAGGGGCTGCGCGAGCAGGGCATCGAGCCACTCGTCATCGAGTGGACGCCCCCGGCGCGCGGGGACCTCGGTGACGTCGCGCTGCTCACCCGCGCGTATGCCGACGACGACGTCGAGGCCGGTAACCGCCAGGCCCTGGCGCTGCTCGACGCCGCGCGACCGCACCTGGTGGGCGCGGGCCTCGCAGCCGATCTGGTGCCCGGCATGGACGCCCGGGTCATCCTCCACGCCGGCCCGCCGTGCGACTGGGACCACCTCGGCCCGGCCATGCGCGGCCAGGTGGCCCGCGCGGCGATGCTCGAGGGCTGGGCGCCCGACCAGGGCGAGGCCGCGGCGCTCATCTCGCAGGGCGCGATCACCCTCGCACCCACCGACGCGCACGGCGTGGTGGCCACAATGTGCGGGGTGCTCTCGCCATCGATGGCCGTGTGGGCCGTGCGCGACGAGCAGACCGGCGCCGAGGCGTGGGCACCGATCTCCGATGGCGCGGGCGACGGCCTGCCGGCGGGGTCCCGCACCCGCGACCTGATCGCCCGCCAGCGCATGCTCTCCGACCGGGTGGCGCCCGGCGTGGCAGCGGCGCTCGAGTCCACCGGGCCCATCGACCTCACCGGGGTGGCGCGCCGCGCCACCGACGCCGGCGACTCGCCCAGCTGCCGTCCGCAGGTGGCCGGGATGATGATCCTCCATTCGCTGCTCCCGGGGCTTGCCTCCCGAGCACTCGACGCGGTGCCCGCCGTCGCGCTGATCGCCGGCGCCGACGGTCGCATGGCGCTGCCCGTGCTGGCGGCCGCAGCCCGTGCGTCGTTGCAGTCCGCCCTCGGCGTGCCCCGCTCGAGCCTGGTCATCGGGATGTCCGGCAACGGCACCGACGTGGCCATCACCCTCGCGGGCATCCCCGGCACGTGGTTCACCGCACCGGCGCCCATCGCCGAGGACGCTGACGTCGCCGATGGCTCGGCCCCGCCGGACGCGGCACCGTGGACCGGCGACCAGGGGGTGATCGCCTGCGCGGAGATGGCCATCGACGCCCGGCTCTGCCTCGACGCCGGCGAGGCCCCGGGCATTGCCATGGGCATCGCGAGCCGGACGGACGGCGCGTGGATCGGCGAGGGGGTCGCCCGCATTCCGCTGCCGGCCGTGCGCGACGCGCTCGACGCCCTGGTTCCCGACGGGCGCATGTCGCCCGCATCCGCATGAGCCCCGGTCGCATCGTCGGCGTGGTCGTGGCGGGCCTCGTGGTGGCCGGTGCGGTTATCGCCGGCGCCATGGCACTCGGCGGCACCAGCCAGCTGGCCCCGCCCGATCCGGCACAGCCGATCGTGATCGGAGTGGTCGCCGCGCCGGGGGAGGAGCTCACGGGCCCCACCGACCTGCCGCCCCTCGCGATGGTGCTCGACGAGCCCGTGCCCGACGCCGTGGCGCAGCTCTCGCCGTCAGAGCAGGTGACCGCCTACCGCGTGGAGGCCGAGGGGGGCGACGCCGACGCGCTCATGCGGCTCGGGGCCGCGCAGCAGCGCGCCGGCGAGCAGGACGCCGCCGCGGGGACCTTCCGCGAGGCTGCTGCCGCCGACCCCGAGGGCATCGCCCCCGTGATCGGCCTCGCGATGTCCGACGCCGCCACCGGTGACACCGGGATGAAGCGCGCGACAGCGGTGCTGGCACGGGTCACGCGCGACAACCCGGAGAGCCAGCTGGCGTGGTTCAACCGGGGGTGGCTCGCGACCTACCGGCGCGACGGCAAGGACGTCATCGAGTCATGGAAGCGCGTGGTCACCATCGACCCCGACTCCCCCATCGGCAAGACCGCCGCCGACCTGCTCCGGCGCATCGCCAATCAGGCCGACGGGCAGGGGAATACCCGCACCAGCGGGGGATAGCAGCCTGTCCCGGGCGTGAGGCGGATGGTCACGAACCGGTAAGGAAGTGCCCGTTCCCCCCCGATACCCCACAGCAGGATGTTTACCCTGCGACGAGAACCTCTTAACCGGCCCATAAGGGCTGGTGGGGACACTGCCGAGAGCACCATGCCGGACCTGCGTCCGGCGCGTTGGATCCCCGTCCACCCAGAGGGTCGGCGGGTGAGCAGGCGAAGTGGCAGTCAGGTGCCGAGGGCACCGAAACGTCCGGGGCGCGACTCGCGCCCGGGAACGCTCGACGAAGAGCCCGGTGAGGACCGGGCCAAAGGGGACGGAAGAGGATGACGCTCAAGGAGATCGTGGGCAACGAGGAGATGCAGGTCCTCCTCACCCGTGGGCAGGAGCAGGGCTTCCTCGGCATCGAGGAGGTTGCCGAGGCGCTTCAGGGCATGGACATCGTCCAGGAGGACGCCGAGGCCCTGTACACGCACATCGACGAGATGGGCATCGAGCTGCTCGAGGAGCCCGACGCCCAGGAGCGCCGCGCCAAGCTCGCGGAGGAGTCCGAGCGCCCGCGCCGCGTAGCCGCCAAGGCCGAGAGCACCACCGACCTGCTGCAGCTCTTCCTCCGTGACATCGGGCGCATCCCGCTGCTCACGGCCAAGCAGGAAGTCGAGCTGGCCAAGCTCATCGAGGAGGGCGACCTCGCCGCCAAGCAGAAGATGGTCGAGAGCAACCTCCGCCTGGTGGTCTCGATCGCGAAGAACTACCGCAACCAGGGCCTGGCCTTCCTCGACCTGATCCAGGAGGGCACGCTCGGCCTGGTGCGCGCCGCCGAGAAGTTCGACTACCGCAAGGGCTACAAGTTCTCGACGTACGCCACGTGGTGGATTCGCCAGGCCGTGGCCCGCGCCATCGCCGACAAGGGCCGCACCATCCGCATGCCCGTGCACGTGGTGGAGAAGCTCAACAAGATCAACCGCACCGAGCGCAAGCTGCTGGCCGAGCTCGGCCGCGACCCGAGCAACGCCGAGATCGGCGCCTCGATCGGCCTCACCGAGGCCGAGGTGGAGTCGATCCGCCGCAGCGCCCAGACCCCGGTCTCGCTCGAGAAGCCGGTGGGCGACGAGGAGGAGTCGGAGTTCGGCCAGTTCATCGCCGACGAGAAGGCCATCTCGCCGGAGGCGGCCGCCGACGAGACCCTGCGCAACGAGGCGCTGCAGGAGGTGCTCAACTCGCTGAGCTACCGCGAGCGCCGCGTGCTGGAGCTCCGGTACGGCCTCGGCGGCGAGCAGCCCCGCACGCTCGACGAGGTGGGCCGCACGTTCAACGTCACGCGCGAGCGCATCCGCCAGATCGAGAACCAGGCGCTGCAGAAGCTCGCCGGCATGGTGGACGTCCGCGGCCTCGCCGAGGTCGCCTAGCCCCACCCCGCATCACAGCAGTCCCCGAACGGCCCGCCAGCGTGCGGGCCGTTCGCGTTCCCGGTCCGGGATGGGTGGCACGTGGGGGTGGCGGCGATCGCAGCCGGGGATCCCGCATTTGCGGCCCCCGCAAATGCCGATCCCGTTTCGGCGAGTGGCCGCCACCCCCACGTGCCACCCAGCCCGGCGATCCTCGCGTCCTCCACGGGGGTTCATCGCCCCCGGTGGCCCTCGGCGGTAGGCTTGCGCACATGGGTTGGGACGACGACGAGAAGGATGACTGGCCGGAGCGCGAGACCGATCCGGAGGTGATCGCGAAGAAGCGCGAGAACGCCCGGGTGGTGGCGCTGGGGGCGAACCGCGCGGTGCGGCTCGTCTACGCGACGCTGGCGATCCTGCTGATCATCGTGATCGTCCTCGCCATTGTCCTCACGTAGCACCGGGTCGGTCGGGCTGGTGTCCGACCTCTGGCGGTACCCCGTGGCATCGATGGGCGGGGAGCGACTGCGGAAGGCGTTCCTCGGTCCACTCGGCGTGCTGGGTGACCGGCGGGTGCTTGTGGAGGCAATGCTGCGATGAGCGCGATAACTACGATCGAGTGGACGGACAGAACGTGGTCGCCAGTACGAGGCTGCTCGCGCGTCTCGCCGGGCTGTGACAACTGCTACGCCATTAAC
>CAIYRJ010000032.1 GCA_903928615.1 uncultured Actinomycetes bacterium
CGTCGCGCCGGCCGCGCGCTCCATGGCGCGGGCCATGCCGCGCATGCCCGCCACGGGCGACATCGGCGTGCCTGCGGGCCCAGGCGCAGCCTGCGCCAGAGCCGCCCCGCCCGTTGCCGGGCCGTCCGGCGCCACGCGGGCACCCGGGCCCGCCGCGCCACCGGCACCCCCGGGACCTCCCAGCAGGGGCGCCGCCACGCGCTCGATCACCGGTGGCGGCGCGGTGGGGGCGTCGAAGCCCGTGACCACCCATGTGCCGAGCGCCCCGAACACCAACGCCAGCACGAGGGCGAGCCCCACGTGCTCGACCGTCGCCTGCCCTGAACTCCACCGCGTATCCGCCAGCCCGACCATGCCGCGACGCTATGGCCGGCCGGCGCACCGGTGTGTGCCCGCTCGTCACGCCTCGCGCCCGCGCCTGCGACAACCTGCAGCGCTACCCTTGGCGCATGTCGATCTTCCGTTCGGTCACGAGCACGGCGGGCCGCGTGGCCCACGACATGCGCGGATCCGTGCACCGCGCGCGCCTCGAGGGCGAGAAGCGGGTGCTCGAGCGCCGTCACCGCCAGGCGCTGGCTGCGCTCGGCGCGCGGGCGTACGCGCTGTCGCAGGAGGGCGCGCTCACGGCCGATGCGCTGGCCCCCGAGATCGCCGAGGTGGAGGCCCGCATGGCCGATGTCCGGGCCGCCCGCGAGGTGCAGGCCGAGGAGGACACCGCGCACGACGCGGTGGCCGCTTTCCCCATGCTCGCGGAGGATCAGGCGAACTGATCACCGCCTGCGGGCGGGGCCCTTCGGCATTGACGCGCGAATTCCTTCCGCCGGCGGTATGCTGCCCTTCCCGCCGGAGTGGCGGGTCCACGCGAGGAGCAGCTCGTGCGCACGGAGTCCGATCTCCAGCATCACCATCCTTCCGACGTACCCGGTTGCCACCGGTGCGGACTCCCCCTGCTCGAGTCGGCCACCTTCTGCCCCTACTGCGAGCGCTCCATCCATGAGGGGCGCGTGGCGCGCCTCGTGCACTGGCGCCCCGCGCACGCGGGCGAGGTACGGCGACCCGTCGTCACCGAGACGCGCCTCCTGGCGGCCGGCTTCGTGCTGTTCGCCATCGTCGCGGCCGCCAGCCTGGTCGCCGCGCTCGCGATCTAGCCACCGAGGGAATCCTTCCCCTGACCCGCGCCATGCGCGCGGGAGGAGACCACATGCCGCAGCCCGCCGATGACGCCGATCTCCTCCACGTGGGTGATGAGGTGACCGGGACGTTCCGCTGCGCCGAGTGCGACCTGCTCGTCCATTCGCCGACCGAGAACGACGGCGTGCTCGTGCTGCCGGCCTGCCCGCTCTGCCACTCCGAGTCCTGGCGGCGCGTCGGCTAGGACGCGCAGGGGGCGCTAGGCGACGAGGTCCTCCACGTCCATCACCGTCATGGTGTCGAACGTGGCGCTCCCCCGGGCCGAGAGCTCGGCCACGATGTCCGCGGCGGCCATCTCGTCCTCGGCCTCGATGATGCTCATGAAGTCGTAGTAGCCCAGCAGCGCCCACTGCTGCAGCACGCGTCCGCCGAGGTCCTCGATCTCGCGGTTCACCTCGAGCAGGCGCTCGGGGGTGTGGCGAAGGGTCAGCATGCCCTGCGGGCTGAGCGTCGCGAAGAGGATGAACGTCTTCATGGCTGTGGCGAGTCTAGCCCCCGCGACCGGGAAGCCATGCCCATGACTCCCCACCGGGCGCGTCCCCCGGGTGCGGATGGAGGATGCGGGCCATCACCTCAGCCCCGTCCACCAGTCGCGGCCCGGGCCGGCTGAACAGGCCCGAGGCGTCCACGGCCACCACGCGCGCCGGGATGTCCGGCACGTCCCCGGCAAGGTCGAGCACCTCGGCCAGCGACAGCCCGCACGGCATGAGCACCACCACATCGGGCCGCGCAGCCGCCACGTCGTCCCACGTGGCGCGCGCCGAACGCTCGCCCGCGGCCACGAGCACCTCCACTCCGCCCGCCGCGGCCACCTGGTCGGGCACCCAGTGCCCCGCCGACCATGGCGGGTCGATCCACTCCACGGCGGCCACCCGCACCGGCGGGCGCCCGGCCACCCGTTCGCGCACGGCGTCGAGCCGCGCGTGCAGCGATGCCACGAGGGCCGCGCCCGCATCGGGCACGCCGGCGGCATCGGCCACGTCCTGCACCGATGCGATCACCTCGTCGAGCCGCCCCGGGGCGAGCGACAGCACCTCGGCGGGCGGATCGAGGTCGCGCACCGCCGCCAGCACGGCGCCCTCGGCCACGGCGCACACGTCGCAGAGCGACTGCGTGATCACCAGGTCGGGCGCGAGGCGCGCGAGCAGCGAGGCATCCACCTCGTAGAGGGCCTCGCCGGCACGGGCGGCACCGGTGACCGCGGCATCCACCTGGGCCTGGGTCACGGCATCGGCGGGCAGGCGGCTGGCGGTGACGGGGGGGACGTCCTCGATGCCCGGCGGGAAGTCGCACTCGTGGCTGCGTGCCACGAGGCGATCGCGCAGCCCGAGCGCGCACACCGTCTCGGTGACCGACGGCAACAGCGATGCGATGCGCCCGGCCATCAGGCGACCCCCGCCCGTCGTCGTCCGGTCCATGCCCACGTGACCAGGGCCACGAGTCCGGCGATGGCCAGCAGCGCGCCGCCCACGAGGGCCATCCAGCCCCCGGGACCGACCACGCTCTCGATGCGCGGCACCACGTAGCCCTCCAGCGGTATCCCGGCGGCTGCCTCGGTGACCTGCTCGGCGAGCGCATCGGGGCGCGTCACGAGCCATGAGAGGGCGTTGATGCAGACGATCGTGATCACCACGCCCGCGACCAGCGCCACGAGGCCCGCCGTCCGTCCACGGCCCGAGGCGACCGCGAAGGCCATGAGGAGCGCGCCCACGGCGGCCGCCACGAGCACGGTCACCCCCTGCCACAGCGAGAGGCCCCCCTCCACCACCACGAGACGGCCGTTCACGATCAATCGCCCCCATTCCAGGCTCGCGCCGATGATGGCCAGCACGCACAGCGCGAGGCCGCCTGCCATCAGCACCATGCGGCTGCGGGCGCCGCCGAATCGCGTACCGCTCGCATCGCTCACGTGGCTATCCTGCCCTTCACATCGCCAACCGGCCCCGCAAAGGACACCAGATGCAGCGCGACAGCGACCCCACGCCCAACGAGCTCCAGCGAGCGCTCTTCGAGTACGAGCCCAGCGACCTCGAGCAGGCGCTCATCGACTGGACGAAGGACCACTGGCCGATGGCCGCGCGCGCCATGGTCTACAACAAGGCCGAGGCCGACAACATGGTGTCGGGCGTGAACGGGGTGCGCAGCGATGAGGGCCAGCTCGTGATGTCCGTGGCCGCGCGCGTGGCCATCTCGGAGCGGGAGCTGCTCATCCGCGGCCTCGCGGCGATCCTGCCGCAGTGGCTCGAGCAGACCTACGGGCTCACCCCCAAGCGCTAGCCGCACGCGCCGGGGCGGCGGCCTACTCCTTGGGCTCCACGGGGTAGTCCGCCGCCACCCAGGCGTCGAACCCCCCGACCAGCACCCCCACCCGCGTGTAGCCCTTGTCGAAGGCCGTGAGGGCGATCTTCATGCTCGTGGCCTCGCCCGGCCGGTCGCAGTAGAAGACGATCTCCTTGTCGGTGGGCAGGGAGTCGATCTCCGACGTGAACGACATCGGGTCGAGGCGCGTCGCGCCCTTGATCTTCGTCTCGGCCTCGCGCCACGAGAACTCGCGGCAATCCACCGGTTGCACCTTGTCGCCCATGCGCAGCGAGGCGAAGAGGTCCTGCGGCTGCCACTGCGCGATGTCATCCCATGCCACGGAAGGGCCCTCCTCGGGTCAGCGGTCAGTCGCGGGTATTGCCCCACGCGTCGTCATGCACCAGCGACTTCCACCCACGGTACGTGCGCTTGAGCGCCGGCGGAAGGCCCTCGGGGAACGACTCCGGGTAGCCCAGGGGGGTCACGAGCACCGGGTCGACGTCATCCGGCAGGCCCACGATCTGCCGCAGGCGGTCCTTCTCGAACCTCTGGAATGCCGACGTGGGCACGGTGCCGAGGCCCTCGGCACGCGCCGCCACGAACAGGTTCTCCATCGCGAAGGCCACCGACAGGAGGTCGTCGACGTAGCCGCCCTCTGCCATGGCCTCGGGGTAGTTGTTGCGCGGCACGAGCAGCCCCAGCACCCATACCGGCGCGATGCGGTACGTCGGGAGGATCTGCTCGGCGTACTCGATGCACTGGGCCTCGTGCTCCTCGGGAGTGGCGTCGCGCATCGGGCGCATGGCCGCGAAGTACTTCGCGCCGCCCGCGATGATGAGATCGGCGATCTCACGTCGCTTGGCCTCGTCGCGCACCACGAGCAGGCCCCAGGCCTGCGATCCGCTGCCCGTCGGGGCGGACAGCGCCGCGCGCAGCACCTTGTCGAGCACCTCGTCGGACACCGGGGTGTCGGTGTAGGTGCGCACGGCCTTGCGCTTGCGAATTGCCTCGAAGACGTCCACGTCAACGCTCCTCCAACTCGGGGACGCCGGAAGGATACGGGGCGGAGCGCCCCGTGGTGAGCCCTACGAGATGAGTGCGAGCACGCGTTCCGCGTCGCCCGCGGGCTTGACCTTGTAGTCGGCGTGCTGCAGCACGCCGTCGGGCCCCACGATGAAGGTGCTGCGCTCAACGCCCATGTACGTGCGGCCGTACATCGACTTCTCCACCCACACGCCGTAGGCCTCGAGCACCTCGTGTGACTCATCCGAGAGCAGCGGGAACGTGAGGCCCACCTTCTCGCGGAACTTCACGAGCTGCTTCACCGGGTCGGGACTGATCATCAGCACGGTGGCATCGATCTTCGCGAACGACGCCAGGGCGTCGCGAAAGCCGCATGCCTGCTGGGTGCAACCCGAGGTCATCGCCTTGGGGTAGAAGACGAGCACCACCGGGGCGCCGCGCAGGGCCGACAGGCTGATGTCGTCGCCACCATCGGACGGCAGGGTGAAGTCGGGGGCCGGCTGGCCGGGTTCGAGTCGAGGCATGCCCCGACGCTACGCCACGCCCGAGGGGTTTCCCACCACGAACGGATGCCGCGCGCGGCCGTGCGGCCGCCGGCGCGGGATGCGCTGCGGGTACAAGCCGGGAGCCGGGAAATTGGACATGGGTATGAGGACCCCCCACGGGCACCGCCATACCGTCACGGCCATGAGCACGGTGACCGCATACGAGGTGGCGATGGCCCTCGAGCGCGCCGACGCGTCGGCGCGCGTGCTCGGCGCGCGTGCGCTCGCGGCCCGCCATGGCCCCGGCCCCGCCGCGGCCTTCTCGGCGCTCGCCATCGCCGGTCCGGAGGGTCTCGTGCCCCCGGTGGGCACCGGAGGCGCGCTCGCCGCCCGGCACCTCGAGCAGGCAGCGCTCGCGGCCGCCGCCGGTGGCGATGCACTGCCCTCCGACGTCTCGGAGGCACTCGCCCACGCGGCGACGGCCGCGCGCGCGCAGGCCGGCGGGGCGAACGCGCTCGACCCGCGCGGCGCCGCCATCGCGGTACGACGCGAGGTGGCGGCGGTGCGCGGGCTCGCCGCGGATGCCATGCCGCGCGACGACGCCTGGCACGCAATGCGCCTGGGCACCTACCTCCCCCGGGCCGGATGGATGGGCGCGCTCCTGCTCTCGTGCGCCGAGGTGGCGCGCGCGGAGCCGGACACGTCCGGGTCCGTATGGCACGCCGCCGCGCTGGTGGCGGGGGCCGACCCGGGCGACATGGGCGATGCGGTGCTGTGCACCCTGCTCGCGGACGGCGACCACCCCGTGTCGGTGGCCCACGCCATCGACCAGGTCACCGGCGCGCTGTTCGCGCTCGCGCGCAGCGGAGGCGCCGACGGCGGGCCGCTGGCCCTCGCCCGGGCCACAGGGGCACGGCTGTCCACGGCATGCGCGCCGGGAGCAGTCGCCCCCGCGGGCCCGGAGGTGATCGCCGAGGTTCTCGATGCCATCGGCGCGATCGCCGGGTCCACGCGGCTCGGCGCGGCCACCGCCCCGACCCGCGAACCGGTGGCTGCCTGAGCTGGCGCGTATCCTCACGGCATGTGGCCGCTCGGGTTCAGTCGCTTCGACATCATCGCGTGGGCCGTCGCCGTGCTCGCCGGCGTGGCCGTGACCGCCATCGGGTGGTCCACCGGGGCGCGCCTCGGGGCGGCGATCGCCGTGGGCGCCATCGTCCTGGTGATCGTCATCGTGGCGGCGATGCTGTGGGATGCCCGCGGCAAGTCGTTCCCCAACGGATCCTGAGGCCATCGTGGGCACGGGCCACGACCAGCCGGCACGCTCGGCCCGTCGCTGGCTCGGCGTGCGCGAGCGGCAGCTCGCGCCCGGCCGCCGCACCCTGACCACCAGCGAGGCGGCGGCCATGTTGGGCGTGAGCGTGCCGACGATCCGGCTCTGGGCCGACAGCGGGCGCGTGCCCTGCCATCGCACGGCCGGCGGCCACCGGCGCTTCGAGGTGGAGGAGCTCGCCGACTGGCTGCGCAGCGCCGACGCGCCGCCGCCGCGCGCGGTGAGGTCGGCGCCCGCCGATCTGGAGTTCCTGCCGTGCCCGCTGCTCGCCCGGTACCTCACCTCGCGCACCGAGGCCGTGGCCGATCGCCTGCGCGCGCACCCCGACGGCGCCCCCGCGCTGCCCGTTCCCCCGCCCGGCGCCACCGCCGCGCTGCATGACGCCCAGCGGTACGTGCGCCCCCTGGCGCGCGCCCTCGAGACCGGCCGCCTCGGCCAGCTCGACGACCGCGCCGAGGCCACCGGCCTGCGCGGGGTGGTGCGCGGCCAGGAGGTGGACGTGGTGCTGCGCGACCGCCGCCTGTCGACCGCCGTGCTCGCCGAGGCGCAGGGGGCGCGCGACCGGGGGGTGGACATCGAGGAGGGCTCCATCGACGTCCTGCGCGCCGCCGTCGAGGCCATCACGGCCGGACTGGTGCGCGGCATGGCCGAGGGACTCGATCCCCTCGCCGACCAGGAGCCTCCCCCGCTCCCGCCGGCGCAGGCCTAGGCGGCACCGGGCACCGCGCGGGGGCACCAATGCCGAGGGCCCCTTGCGGGGCCCTCGGGTTAGCGAGCCATAAGCCGGATTCTGTCGTGGGCAGTCATCCATCTGGGACGTCCGTTGCCGGACGCCTCCTGCGGCCTACCCGGGACTCGGCGAGCAACCTGATGTCGTCCCTGTTCGGCCTTGCACCGGGTGGGGTTTACCCAGCCGGCCCGTCACCGGACCGCTGGTGCGCTCTTACCGCACCTTTTCACCCTTACCTCCGAAGAGGCGGTTTCGTTTCTGTGGCACTTTCCCTCGGGTTTCCCCGGCTGGCCGTTAGCCAGCACCCTTGCTCTGCGGTGTCCGGACTTTCCTCGAGGCCCGAGGGCCCCGCGACTGCCTGGCTCGCAGCCGCAGGGTACCGCGCTAGAGGTCGCGCATCACCCCGACGACCCGGCCGATCACCGTGATGTCCGGGCTGCGGATGGGCTCGTAGGCCTCGTTCTCGGCCTCCAGGCGCACCCCGCCGGGCTCGCGGAACACGCGCTTCACCGTGGCCTCGTCCTCCAGCAGCGCCACCACGATCTGCCCGTCGCGGGCGTCGGACTGCTGCTTCACGGCCACGAGGTCGCCATCGAGGATGCCCGCGTTGATCATCGAGTCGCCCTTCACGCGCAGCAGGTAGTCCGCTGCGAATGGCGCGGCCACGTGGTCCTCCACGTGCTCCTCGGCGAGGATCGGCGATCCGGCCGCCACGGCGCCCACCAGCGGGAGCGTCATCGGCGCCGGCGCGGCCGACGCCGCCTGCTTGCCGCCCTGCAGCCCCACCAACATGGCGCGGGGCTTCGAGGGATCGCGCTTGAGGTGGCCACCCTCCTCGAGCTTCTCGAGGTGCCGGTGCACGGTGGATGGCGACGCCAGGCCCACGCCGGTGCCGATCTCGCGCACGGTCGGCGGGTAGCCGTGCCGCTCCACGTGGTCCTCGATGAAGGCCAGGATCTCGGCCTGCCTGCCGGTTGGTGCCGTCGCCATGGGTGATGCCCCCGGGTAGGAAGTGTCGAACTGGTGTTCGCCACGATAGCAACGGCTCCTGCTGCTCCCTCTGCTGCTACATTGCCCCGCGCTGTCCGAGGGCTGGACGGCACCTCGTGCGGCTGTGGCGGAATTGGTAGACGCGCAAGGTTGAGGGCCTTGTGACCCCTAGGGTCGTGGAGGTTCAAGTCCTCTCAGCCGCATCGAAACGACAAGGGCCGCCCCTCGGGGCGGCCCTTGTCACATGTCGTTCCGGCGACGCGCGCCGGTGCGCTGAGGCGCCCTACCCGAAGATCGCCTGGATGAGCCACACGACCCAGGCGATGACGTACATCGAGAAGACCCCGATGAGGTAGAGGACGATGCCGGCGATGATCAGCGCGACGAACGCGCCGACGAAGCGGACCGGCAGTGAGCGCAGGACGGAACTATTCACGGGCGGAACTCTACCCGGCACGCGGGGGGCAAGGCGGCCAACTACCGGGGGCTGAGTGTCCCTAGGGCGTCGTCAGGTCATCACGACGCTGAGCACGTACGTCATGAGGAAGAACAGCACCGCCACGATCACGGTGATGCGGGTGAGGTTCTTCTCGACGATGGCGGATGATCCGCCGTACGCGCTCGAGCCGCCGCCCACGCCGAAGGCGCCGGACAGACCCGAATCCTTGCCGCTGTGCATGAGGATCAGGACGACCAGCAGCACGCAGAGCAGCACGTGTATGACGACCAGGAATGCGACCACGGCGCGGCACAGTAGCAGCGATGGGCCGCCCGGCGGCGCTCAGGTCGCCGTGGGCAGCGCCCCCTCCGCGCGCAGCATCCGGCGCTTCGCATCGGTGCCGCCCGCCGAGTAGTCGCCGAGGCCGCCGTCGGACCGCACCACGCGGTGGCAGGGGATAACCACCGGGAGCGGATTCGTCGCCATGGCGGATCCCGCCGCGCGGGCGGCCCCCGGGCTCCCCGCCCGGCGGGCGAGCTCCGAGTAGGTGATCACCTGCCCGCGCGGGATCGCCCGGCATGCACGGAGCGCCCTCCCACGGAACCCACCGGGCAGCAACGCCCAGTCGGGATCCGCCGGAGCCCCCCGGCCATCGCCCGCAACCACGCGCGCGGCGCCCGCCGCAATCGCCCGCCGGGTGGCCTCGCGCCGCGAGGTGGCCACCGCCACCACGCCGCCCTCCCGCCAGGCCATCCAGCGGTCCCCGTGCTCGGTGGCCACGCGCGCCACCTGCGCCTCCCACTCCGACATGCGACGATGTTGCCATGAGCACTGACGCCGGAGAGCTCCTCAACCCGCCCGAGATCACGCACTGCTTCGTATGCGGGTCCGACAACGAGTCGGGCCTCGGCCTGCATGTGTTCCGCGACGGCACCGACGCGGTGGCCACCTGGACCCCCGATGAGCGCTTCCAGGGATGGCCCGAGCGCCTGCATGGTGGCGTGGTCGGGTTGCTCGTGGACGAGATGCTCGTGTACGCCGGCGCGCCGCATGACCTCTGGGGGATGACAGCCAAGGTGCGCTACTGGCTGCGCAAGCCCGTGTCGCTGGAGGGCACCGAGCTCACGCTCCGCGGCAGGCTGATCCAGAAGAGCGACCGGGGCTTCCGCGCGGTGGTGAGCATCCACGCCGGCGAGGTGCTGGTGGCCGAGGGCGAGGGCATGTGCGTGCTGCTGCCCGATTCCCCCCGCCCCGGCTAGCTCGCGGCGATAGGGTTCCCCGGCCCGTACGCCGACCGGAGGATGA
>CAIYRJ010000033.1 GCA_903928615.1 uncultured Actinomycetes bacterium
CGCAAGACGATCCTCACCACGCTCGGGCCGCGCTTCGTGGAGGCCATCGCCTACCTGGCCATCATGGGCCTGGGCCTGGGCGCGTACCTCACGTCGGTCGACGGCGTGTCGTACGTGGTGTTCATCGCTCCGGGCATCGCCGCGAGCGCCGTGATGTTCGGGGCGATCCTCGAGACGTCCTACAACGCCTTCGTGCGCATCCACGTGCGCCGGGTGTTCGAGGCGGCGGTCACCACGCCCCTCTCGGTGGGCGACGTGGTGGTGGGCGAATACATGTGGGGCGCCACCCGCGGCACGATCTACGGGGTGGTGTTCCTCGTGGTGATGGCGCCGTTCGGGCTCATCGAGAGCTGGTGGGCGCTGCTCTGCCCCCTGGTGTTCATCATCGGCGCGCTCACCTTCGGCGTGCTCGGCATGACCTACACCTCGTTCACCTCGAACATCGAGCACTTCAACATCTTCTGGACCGGCGTGATGACGCCCATGTTCCTGTTCGGCGGCATCTTCTTCCCGTTCACCGCGCTGCCCGAGTGGGCGCAGGTGATCGGCTGGTGCCTGCCGCTGAGCCACCTGGTGGCCGCCACCCGCGAGCTGGTGATGGGTGATGTCGGGTGGGTCACCCTGGGCCACGTGGTGGTGCTGAGCGGCTTCGCCGCCGTGCTGTTCTGGGTGCCCGTGCGGCGCCTGAGCCGCACCCTGCTGGCGTAGGGCTACGTAAGCCCCAGCACCTTCTTCATCGCGGCGTTGACGTCGACCATCTCGTCGGCGCTCAGCGAGCCGATCTTCCGTCCGATGCGCCCGCGGTCGAGCGCCCGCATGCTCTCGAGCAGCACGCGGGTCTCCGTGCCCTTCAGCTCGACCATCGGCCGGAACACCGAGTGCCGTGCCGACGCGGACAACGGCGCCACGATCACGGTGGACCATCCGGCCATGCCCTCCGCCTGCAGCACGAGCGCGGGCCGCGCTCCGGCCTGCGCGCGTCCGTCGGGGCGTCCGAATCGCGCGGCGTGGATGTCGCCCCGCCTCAGTCCGGCCACGGCGCGGTGATCTCCTCCCACTCACGGAACTCGGCCATCTCGCGCGCCATGGCCTCCTTGTCCTGCATGAGGCGCTCGCACTCCGCGCGCAGGGCCTCCTCGGTGTCGCGCGCCGCCCACGCCTCCACCAGTGCGGTGCGCACGGCCTCCGACTCGGTCATGCCGCTTCGCACGAGCATCCGCAGGGCCAGGCGCGACTGATCATCAAGGCGCGCTCTCACGATCTTCTCGGGCATGTGGTCATCGTGGCACAAAACGTGCCACACCACGCTGTTACGACTCAGCACCCATTCGTGCCAAGGGCGTCACGGCTTCGTGCCGGCGCCCTGCTTCATGCTGATGCGCGTCAGCCACCTGGCTCCTGCGGCGCGGCGCTTCTCGAGCGCGTCGGCGTCGGCCTCTGCCACCCGGCGCACCCCGCTGATGCGGTTGAGCTCGCCGTTCACCTGAGCATGGGTCATGCCCGTGGCACCGGCCAGCGCCCGCACCAGCACGGCGTTGGCATCGCGCAGCGCGCGCCGCCGCGCCACCGGGCTCAGGCCCGCCACGCCAGCACTCTCACCGCCGATGGCGCCCGCCGCGCCGACCCCCGCACCGCCACCCCCGGCCCCGCCCGCCACTTCCAGGTGCGGCGCATCGGCCAGCTGCAGCTCGAACTCCTCCTCGGGCTCCTGGTCGTCCAGCGATCCGAACAGCCCAAGCGTCTCGTCCACCTTGTGCACCTGCGCCTCGCCCGATGGCGTGGCCGATACCGCGGCGAACAGCGACAACTGCTCGTCCTCCCGCGCGGTGGGCAGCTCATCGAGCGCGGCGCCCTCCAGCGCGTCCCCCTCGTCAGCCTCCTTCAGGAAGTGCCGGCGCTCCTCGGCGATGCCCATCGCGTGCGCCCGAAGCCGCGGGTCGTCGGGCATGAACATGTACGACGGCTGGCGACCAGCCTGCCCCGGCACGTATCGCACGATGCGCCCCACGGCCTGCCGGAAGAACAGCTCGGTCGTGGTGGTGGTGGCGAACACGCCCACGCGCAGGCGGGGGATGTCCACGCCCTCGCTCACCATGCGCACGGCCACCAGCCACGGCTGGCGCCCCGACGCGAACGCCGCGATGCGCCCGCTTGCAGCCGGGTCGTCGCTGGTCACCACCACGGCCTCCACGCCCAGCACGCGCTTCATCACCCCTGCGATGCCCCGTGCGTGCTCGCGGTCCATGGCGATCACCAGGCCGCCTGCG